>CAZESO010000081.1:0-8823 GCA_964515325.1 uncultured Roseburia sp.
TGGCTCTGGCGTTGGTGTCGGTGTCTCCGTTGGCTCTGGCGTTGGTGTCGGTGTCGGCGTTGGTGTCAAATCCTCTGTTATCTCGCCCTGTGATGAAGTTTCATTCTCTACTATATTTGTTTCAATTCTGCTATCGGTATCGGTTGTCGTTTCTTTCCCACCACACCCCACAAACAATAGTGAAGTCATTGTCAATATCATAACCATAGTCTTAATCATTTGCTTTTTCATGGTTAATCTCCTCTTTTCTCGAAAATACTAATCATATCATGCGTTATATATTTAACCCTATTATAATCCGCAATAACTCTTTTTTCAATCGGTTTTATCCCTAAATCTTTAAGGATTTGAAAATACTAGGATGTGTTCTACTATTTTACTAGGAGGCGAGCAAGCTATGATTGATTATTCTCCGTTGTGGGAAACACTAGCCAAAAAAGGGATTTCAACCTATGCCCTAGAAAAAACCTATGGCTTCAATAAAAATATGATACACAACCTAAAACATAACAAAAGCATAACCATGCATACGCTAGATTATCTATGCAAAACTTTTGATTGTGATGTTACTGATGTAATTAGATATGTGAAAGAGTGAAAGAAGCAACCGCTTATAATAAGTCGATTGTTTCTTTTTTTCTATGTAAATGGGATTTCGTCCTGTAACATTTCTTTCATAACACGTTCCGCTTCATCATCTGCAAAATATGCCGTGACCGTTTCCTTGCTACATACAATAGTCGTTGCTGTCGCCGTTTCTTCCTTGAATGTTGGCAAAGTGGTTTCTATCTTTAATTTATCCGCTCCTCTTGGAAGTCTGCTATTTTTCTTATAAATCCTATCACGCAAACGCTTTGCAGACACCCTCTCGAAAATATACACTTGGTAGCAAGATGTAAGATAGGTTTCTTCGCCATTGGTTATTGTATAAAGTAGCTTCAATTTAATAAATTCGGAAATAATATCATCAATTATAGATACATCTGCTTTATACACTCCGCACAATGTAGCCTTAATAACATCTATCTGTATATCGTTCCATTTAATTTTATAACCCTCTCGGCACATTCTTTCATGTAGATACAAATATATCATTAACGCCAAGCCACCATAGGAACGTATCACAGATACCATATTTGTATCTTCCAAGAAATCATTCGGTAGAGATATATCATTTAGTGAAGCCTTGTACTCCGTTTCTACACCGCATATATCGGGATTATAAATAGTTTCTAGTTCCTCAATGATAGAGTTGTTTATCTGCTTTCTCATAGATACCGTTGGAATTACATAAGTACCATTCTGTTGTTGTTCTCTAATATAATTTAATTGTTTCTCATTCATGTTATTATATCCTTTCTTAAATAAACTAGGTGTTATCGTATCAGCATACTGTTTCGCCCTACGGAATTGACCGTAGCAGACTTGATATGATACGAAGTGATTCGAATTGAAAAGAATAGAGAAGAAGTACTGACAGCGTACTTCTCTCTATAATTGGGTTACTCGTCCTCTTGGGTAAAGGAGATATAGCCTTTTGCAACTGCCATAAGCAAAGCTTTATAGACATCTGCTTCACTCATTTCTACTTCTTCAAATGGTATATTGTCTGCTATCAGCATTTGTTTAACATGGTTATAATCTTCTTCGTTAGTAAAGCCCATAGGAACTCCGTTAATCATTAGTTTCTTTGTAAATATCTGCATAGTGTACTCCTTGCGCCTACTCATTATCGGTAGACATCTCTTTCATAATATTTGTAAGTTTCTGTTCTAAGGTGTTAATTGTCCTCATGGTTATCTGCTCTCCATTAAAAAACACCTTTTTGTAATAATAGCAATGTCTACTGCTCTCCCTATAAGAACAACTGTATAAAAACTTATTGCCATTTAGCGTAAATTCAATCTCACGCTCAAACTCCCTCGCTCTGCGGATATAAGCATTTCTGCCAGAAGTCCAAAAGAATGACTTTCTGTATTTTGCGTCAAGCTCTTGTATTTCGTGGATAATAAGTAATGCTTGCTCCGCTTCTTCCTTTGTTACATTTTTAAGTAGCTTATTATAATTCATAGGTACTCCTTTCTTTTCTGTCAGCAGAAATATTTTTCTTTGTGTGAGGAATAAAAAAGAGGACACGCAAAAACAATTTACTTGTCTTTGTTGTCCTCAACTCTCTCTTGGCTAGTCCTTACCCTTATATGATTCCTCAATCCATGTAGGGAATATGACAGCTTCAATTCCTCAATATCCGCTGTTAGCCTTATTCAGTTCTATACTTGTTAATTAAATTTTAGCACTCAAAAATTCAAAATCAACCCCCTTACAATAATTTTGTGAATAATAACTAAATTAAAGTAAAAATAATTTTGAATTGTCTGCTGACTAATTTCATATAATATGCTATTCTATGATTTCTTTACATGTCTACTGTTACGAGTTCAATTCCTACTCTCACAAAAATGTCTTGCAAAAGATGTTTTTCAAGTTCATTTTCTTCATTTAGTACAAACTCAAAATGTTTGTAAAAATGCCTAAAATTAAGGATTTCTAGGAACTCACTCGACATAGTCCTACCACAGTCTCCACATGTACCGAATGTGGGAACATATCTACAGCCTGCACCTTATCAAGCTTAAATCCATTCTCTGTAAGATACTTTAAATCCCTAGCTAATGTAGCTGAGTCACAGCTTACATACACAATTCTCTTTGGTTGCATCTTAACCATCGTTTCAAGTACGCTTTGTTCACAACCCTTGCGCGGTGGGTCCACAACAATCACATCTGCTCCTTCACCTGTCTTTTCGAAGTGGTTCGGAAGTACTTCTTCAGCCTTTCCTACAAAGAATTCCGCATTTTTTATATCATTTATTCCTGCATTTTTTCTTGCATCCTCAATTGCTTCAGGAACAATCTCAACCCCGCGGACTTTCAAGGCATTTTTCGCTAGAAATAGGGAGATTGTACCTACTCCACAGTATAAATCCCATACATTTTCCTTGCCTGTTAATCCTGCAAATTCCAAAGCCTTACCATACAGTATTTTTGTCTGAACAGGATTTACCTGATAGAAAGATAATGGCGAAATACGAAATGCAACATCACCAATATAATCTGTAATATAGCCATTTCCATATAAATCCACTATAGATTTTCCCATAATGACATTTGTTTTTTCTTTATTGATGCTATAAGAAATACTTGTCATTCCTTCTATTTCAAGTAACTTTTCTACCAGCTTATCAGCATTCTTTAATTTATCACCATTAATAACCACACATACCATTATCTGACCTGTTGTAAATCCTTTGCGAATAAGGACATGACGAACAACTCCTTTGCCGGTTTCCTCATCATAGGTAATGATACCATAATCAGCCATATATTTTTTTACAATGTCCATTATTCTGCTGTTTTCTTCTATACCGATATCACATGTGTCACATTCGATAATGGAATGTGTACGTCCTGCATAGAAGCCTGAAATAATGCGACCATCCTTTGACATTCCCACAGGAAACTGAGCCTTGTTTCTATACTGCCAAGGCTTGTCCATGCCGATGATAGGCAGCATATTAAATTCCTTAATACCACCGATACGCATTATATTATTCTTGACTTTATTCTCTTTAAATTCAAGCTGCTTTGCGTAATCTATCTCCTGAATCTGGCATCCGCCACACTGTTTTGCCACAGGACATACCGGCTCTACACGAAATGGTGATGGCTCGCTAACTTCCATAAGGCGGGCATACGCATATGACTTTGTTGTCTTCATAATTTTAACAACCGCCTTATCTCCAACTACTGCATCCTTAATAAATAATGTGTAGCCATCATCAAGCTTTGCAATACCTTCACCATTTGTACCTATATCAATTATATCTACTGTAAAAATGTCATTCTTGTTAATCATATCTTCCTCCAAATGCTCCAATCAAACATTTTCATTTGAAACATAATCATTTCAATTTTCACGAAAAACTTCGGTTATTATACCGAAGTCTTTCTAATATTACTCTCTATGTATCTGTTGTAGCCAAGCCATTCTGTTCCTTCCGGCGGCTGTGTGCTGTCCAAAATCTGTTTCGCTGTTTCCATCTTTGCATCTGCATTGTCTGCAAATGATAATGCAATGGCCTCAATAAGCGCAGGCTTCTTTGGTGAACCAAATTCCAACTCGCCGTGATGAGACAAGATACAATGCTTCAATTCATTGCCAAGCTTTGTAGGGAAGCCTTCTATTTCCTTGATGGCGTCTGACACCATCTGATAACCAATCACAATATGTCCAAGAAGCTGACCTTCATCTGTATAATCATTGGTTGGAAATGTTGACAATTCATTAACCTTTCCAATGTCATGAAAGATTGCTGCACTTATAAGCAAATCTCTGTTCATAATAGGGTAAAGTCCTGCGAAACAATCACAGATTTTCGCTACTGATAATGTATGCTCTAAAAGTCCGCCAACAAAATTATGATGAACACTCTTTGCTGCTGAATGTCCTTTCAACTTCTTAATCATAACTTCATCCTCAACAAAGAACTTATTAAGAAGCTTGTTTAAATACTGATTCTTAACTGTTCCAATCATATTTTTCAACTCATTATACATTGTGTCAATGTCCTTTTCAGACACAGGTAAATATTCTCTCTCATCATATTCACCTTCATGAGCCTTTCTGACTCTCTTAATGTTAAGCTGAGTTGTACCATTAAATACTGTAACTTCAGCAACAATATCAACATAATCCATTGCATCAAAGTCATCTATTCCCAATGAATTTGGGTCCCAGATTTTACCGTCAACTGCACCTGTCTTATCCTGCAAAACCACGGAATCATACTGTTTCCCGGTCTTTGTCATGGCAGTTGTCTTTGATTTACAAAAATATATTTCCTGAATTTTCTCGCCTTCGCGTAATGTTTCTATGTATTTCATTCTTACTCCATTTCTAAATGCGTTATTCCGCACCACTTTCCTTTTGAATATTTATTGAATTTTCTAATATTATAATGTATTATTAATGCAAATGCAAACATTTATATTTAGGTTTTTCAAGCATCATAATGTCCATTTTCATATTATTACGGGTGTTTTTCTCAGATTGTTATTTCTACCCGTAGTTTTTTGACATTTTTTCATCACTTGTTCATCGAGTTTACGGGTATAATTATAATTTCCTTGATTTTCCCCGTAAAAAAAACTATAAATTTGCATTCAAACTAAATTTATTATGATTTTCATAGTAAATTTTACGGGTTATTCAAAAGAAATGATGATTCAGCCCGTAATAACAGGAATTATTCCTAGTTTCATTCCCAAATACTACGGGTTATTTTCACAAAATCTATTTTTGACCCGTAAAATGCCAAAAATATTAAAAAACTAGATGCAAAATAACACTATAAACTTTGAATAATCCACATAATCAACAAGAAAGGACAACCATATGAATTCAAAAGTATTAAAAACCCTTGAATTTAATAAAATTATAGATAAGCTTGTGGCTCATTCTACAACTCCTTTAGGACAGAAGAAATGTAGCGAGCTTGAACCAATAAATGATATTCAGAAAATTATGGCAATGCAGAAAGAAACCAGCGATGCCCTTAGAAGACTTTGGCAAAAGGGTTCTGTGTCATTTTCGGGCACTCGCGATATTGCTGAACACGTCAAGAGACTTGAGGTTGGAAGTAACCTTTCAGCTAAGGAATTACTTGATATCAGTTCTGTATTAAATGTAACTCTTAAGATTAAGAGTTTCTCAAAGAATACTGAAGGTGAGGACTATAACGACTCTCTTTCAGAAATGTTTAATGCACTTGAACCTCTAAGTCCACTTAATAATGAGATTAAAAGATGTATTATTTCAGAAGAGGAAATTGCTGATGATGCCAGCAGCGCACTTAATTCCATCAGACGTTCCATGAAGAACATTAACCAAAAGGTTCATGATGTTTTAAATGCAATGGTTAATTCACAGACTACCAGAACTATGCTTCAGGATTTCGTTGTTACTATGAGAAATGGCCGTTACTGCTTACCTGTAAAGGCTGAATACAAGAATAATTTCCAAGGTATGGTTCACGACCAGTCAGCCACAGGTTCTACAGTATTTATTGAGCCAATGGGCGTTGTCAATCTCAACAATGAGTTAAGACAGCTTGCCATAAAAGAAAATGAAGAGATTGAAAAGATTCTTGCAACATTGTCTGCAAGCGTTGCTGAGCATACAGAAGACATATATACAGATTTCTTGATTTTATCAGAGCTTGACTTTATATTTGCAAGAGCGGCATTATCCAAGGAACTTAAATGTAGTGAGCCTGTATTTAACGGCGATGGTATTATTAATCTTAAATGTGCCAGACATCCTCTCTTGAACCAAAAGACTGTTGTTCCAATTAATATTACATTGGGAGATGACTACAATCTGCTGGTTGTTACAGGTCCAAACACAGGTGGCAAAACTGTTTCATTGAAAACCACAGGCTTGCTTTCGCTTATGGGACAGTCAGGACTTCACATTCCTTGCGATGAAGGTTCAACACTTAATGTATTTAATGAAATTTATGCAGATATTGGTGACGAGCAGAGTATTGAGCAAAGCCTCAGTACATTTTCATCACATATGACTAATATTATAAAAATACTTGATAAAGCAGATTCTAATTCACTTGTGCTTTTTGACGAGCTTTGCGCAGGTACTGACCCAACAGAGGGTGCTGCCCTTGCCATCAGCATATTGACTTTTCTTCACAATCTCGATGCAAAAGTCATGACAACAACCCATTATAGTGAACTTAAAATCTTTGCATTATCTACTGAAGGTGTGCAAAATGCCTGCTGTGAATTTTCCGTTGAAACATTAAGTCCTACTTACAGACTTTTAATCGGTGTTCCCGGAAAGAGTAATGCTTTTGCAATTTCAGGAAAGCTCGGACTTCCAAGCTACATCATTGATGACGCGAAAAAACTCATAGATACAGACAAACAATCCTTTGAGGATGTTGTTACAAGTCTTGAGGAAAGCCGTCTCACAATCGAGCGTGAGCAGGAAGAAATCGAGAAATACAAGCAGGAAGTTAAGGAACTTAAAGAAGCTCTTGAGAAAAAATATGAAAAGCTTGATGACAGACGTGAACGCATTATTAATGATGCCACAAGGGAAGCAGAGAAGATTTTGCAGGATGCCAAGTCATTTGCTGATGAGACTATCAGAAATGTCAACAAAGCCGGCAATGATATAAAAGAGCTTGAAAAACTCCGCAGTGGTGCAAGAGAAAAGCTTAATGCTAACGAAAAGAAAAAGAAATCAAAAGAAACCAAGCCTAAAACAGGTAATCTTACAGCAAAGGATTTGCGTATAGGTGACACAGTTAAGGTTCTTAGTATGAATCTTGAAGGAACTGTTTCTTCAATGCCAAATGATAAAGGTATGCTTTTCGTGCAGATGGGTATTCTTCGTTCACAGGTTAATATAAAGGATTTGGTACTTGTTGATGTGCCTGTTATCACAGGACCTAATATGCAGAAAAGTTCAAGTGGAAAGATTAAGATGTCTAAGTCATTAAATATTTCGCCGGAAGTTAATCTTATCGGAAAGACTGTTGACGAAGCCATTTCAGTGCTTGATAAATATCTGGATGATGCATATCTTGCTCATCTTCCACAGGTACGAATAGTGCACGGTCGTGGTACAGGAGCATTAAAAAATGCTGTACATCAGCATTTAAAGAGATTAAAATATGTAAAGAGCTTTAGATTAGGCGAATTTGGTGAAGGTGATACTGGCGTTACCATTGCAGAATTTAAATAATTAATAAAAGGAGACAAATCATGCAAAAGAAAACAAACAGCCTTGCAGTAGGCGCATTCGTAATAAGTATAATAGGATTGTTTATCAATCTTTGGGGTATAGTTCCAATAGTAGCTATTTTATTTTCCATATCAGCACTGATATATATTAGAGATTCAGGTGAAGAAGGCAAAGGTGTTGCCACAGTAGCATTGATTTTAGGCATTGCCGGTATTGTATTGACAGTTCTAAGATTTACCCTTTGCTTTGTTTTGATTGATAATTTTAGTCTCTAGATTACAGATGTACAATAAGAAAAACACCGAGGTATAGTGCCCAATGTCATTAAGTTAAGATGACATCGGGTATAGTACCTCGGTATTTTTCTTATCACTCCTCAAAAATATAACTACTTACTCCACTTATAATTTCTCAATTGTCCTTCCAATTCCATCCCCTTAAAACTGTTCTGTCTAAGTGCCTCATATAATATAATCGCCACCGAATTAGACAAATTAAGAGAACGAATGTCCGGATTCATAGGAATTCTTACACAGGTTTCCTCATTATTTACAAGAATACTTTCAGGAATACCTGCGCTTTCCTTACCAAACATTATGTAACAATCTTCTTCATAAGACACCTCATCATAGGACTGTGGCGCCTTTGTAGTTGCATAGTAAATCTTGGCATTAGGATTCTTTTCTACAAAATCTGCGTAGCTGTCATAAATAACAACATCCAACTTATCCCAATAGTCAAGTCCTGCTCTTTTTACTGACTTTTCATTTATCTTGAATCCCATAGGCTCTATAAGATGAAGCCTTGTGCCTGTAGCACAGCAGGTTCTTCCTATATTTCCTGTATTTGCAGGGATTTCAGGTTCGTGTAAAACAATATTTAACATTAACTATCCAACCCTTCTATAAAGTGTTTAATTCTTGATAATGCTTCCTTTAACTGTTCCATAGAATATGCGTAAGAAATTCTAAGGAAACCTTCACCACAGTCACCAAATGC
>CAZESO010000082.1:0-8733 GCA_964515325.1 uncultured Roseburia sp.
TCTATCTCTTCATACTGTCCGTATTTTTCCTTTATCATTTCCTTTGCATTAGAAATAGCGCCTAAATTCTTATCTCTCAAAGAATTTAAACGTGTAATCTCTGCAACAAGCTTTTTCTCCTGTTCCTTAGAATCTTCCATAGAAGTTCTCATAGCCACAAGCTCAGATGTTCCTATGTTTTTTACAGGAGAATTTTCATAGTTGCTCTTAACATAATCAATATTCATTCCCTTGTAATCAATGGCCTGAAGAGATTTTTCCATAGCTATATCATAATTTTCCATAAGCTTTTTCTTATCTTCAATATCAATATTATCGCTATCTGCAACCTTTAATAAGCCTTTAAACTTAGAATCTACACTGCCCTCATCCATTGTCTGTGAAAATGCTTCACCCAATGATATATTCTCTTCCGAATAATACAACTTATAAAGCCTGTTCCATTCTTCCTGAATATGAGCTTTTTGATTCTTATAACCTTCTATATTCTTTTCTCTGTCTGCTATACTGTCTCTTGTAGCCTCCATTCTGGCTTTAATACTGCTACTTTCTTTGGACATTCTTTCATTCTTCTCTGTATCTTGGGCAAGTCCTCTGGCAATCTCGTTTTCTTCATTTAAAAGCTCAGACAAGCTGCTTACATTGTCCAATTTTACAGACGCATTAAATAAATCCCTTTCCAAACTCTTACACAATTCTTCCGCAACAATAATATTTTTCTGCATTTCAGAAAATTCATTATCCAGAGCTTGTCGCGAGCTTTCTGCCTCTTTTCTACGCATACGATAATCTTCATATGCTACATTTGTATTTCCAATTTCTTTCTTCCATAACGAAGCATATTCTCTGACAAAGGCCAAATCTTCTTCATACACATTTTTTAATTCTGTAAGTCTCAAAACACGCTGTTCAAGATTATCCATCTCATTTTTCTGTTTACCAATCTCTTTATCTCTGGCAACTTCATCAATAAACAGCTCATTTTTAAACATAACAAATGAAACACTTGTATAATCCACTAATCTTTCCATGCCTAAAACAACTTCTGCTTTAACCAATGGAATTGTGTAATTACCCAAATCCAATTCCTTAATCTTACTATCAGACACCACCTCATCATATCGTTCTTTAATTACGATGGAATATGGTAAAAATGGTATTCTTTCCAACACATCTTCTTTTTCTTCTTTAGTAAGTGTTGTCATGTAATGTCCACCTGTAACAGCCACTTTTCCATAAAATCTTTCTATATAATCAAGTACTCTCTGAAGTTCAGCACTATTTCCTACAGGACAGCCATTCTCTAAATATTTTTTGTATGCAGCACTTCTCAAAAGATCATTTTTACACTGTGTAAGTTCATCTGCCACTTCGTCACATTTTATTTTAAGAAGAACAATAAGATCTCCTAAATCCTTCTCATCATACACTTGACAAATACGCTCGAACTTATCACTAACCTCCATAAGAGATGTCTTTTTATCAGACAATTCCATTATCTTTTCATCTAATGAATCTATAGCCTTTTCTTGTGTTGCGAGTTTTTCCTTAGTATTTCTCATTGAAAAATTAATATTTTCAAATTCTAAAACAGCACTATCATATTTATTTTGTGCTTCTTCCCTTAATAAACCTGCATTTTTAAGTTCATCTGCTACATTAGAAGTAAAATAAACGCCGGACTCTTCCATCTTTTGCTTAATCTCTTTATTAATCTTTTCTTGTTTTGCCTCATAATCCTTTATGCGATAATTTGTGACTGCAAGCTCTTTTTCAAGTTCAGCAAGTTTTAATTCTCCTTCTCTTGCCACCTCTTGCTCTTTAATAAGTATTTCTTCCTGTTCACCAAGCTTCTGCCCAAGCTCCACAAGTTTTTTATCATTAAAGTATTTCTTTGCACAGGCAAGCTTCTTTAATTCATCAATCACTTCACCCTTATCTCGCATTGCATTATCGATGATATTCCTCATCGCGTCTCTTTCATTTTTGTAGTAAAGATAATCATCATAATTGTTAATACTTTCATAAAGCTTTAATTTTTCTTCAAGCCTTACCAACTCAATTTCTTTACTATCCTTCTCTATGCAAAGCTCATTAACCTTTGTTAAAAGCTCCTCTTCTTCCTGAGTAAGCTTTAATATCTTAGCATTTTCAATTTCATATCTTGCCTGATTTTTCTTGATATCATACTCTTTTGCATTTTCAGAAATGCTCTCCAACAAAGCATCACATTCCTTCAAGTCTCTCTTTAAGGAATTGACACTTTTTGCAATTTCTTCGTTAAGTTTTTCCTTACCAAAATACATCTGCTTTATTGGCAAAATTCTTGATACAAATCCATCAATAACTTCTATCTGTCTTGCATAACTTGCAATATCCTCTTTCTTAGCTGCAAGTTCCACAAGCTTGTCCTTGATATTGAGAAGGGTCTTCGCCATATAATCATCTTCGCCTGTTACCATAGCTTTATTATTAAATGATTTCTGAATAATCTCCTCAATAAGCAAATCCTCCACTACCTTTCTAGTAGTTTTGTAATTTGTTTCAAAATAAGTTCTTACATGTCCCTCAGTTTTATTGATACCACGAATGATTTCCCATTCACTTTCATAAAGTCCATACTGGCTGATAAATTTCTGATACTCACCTTTTCTCTCGAAAATTTTAATATCAAGACTATAATCCTTCTTAGTCAAATCCTTCAAATAATTCTTTAAATTATTGTATGACATTCTTTCATTATCTTTAATTAACGGAAAATTTTTAATGTCATGGTCATTAAATTCTCTATAAAATATACAATAGTTAAAGTACTCTATTGACGCATTTTCACTGTCAAGTTCTTCTATTTCAACTTCTTCCAAAGAATTATCTCTTGCTTTTCTGGCGCAAAATCCTGTAAGAAGATATTTATAATTATTCTTTATATGAGCGTCACTTAATTTCCATTCAATCATGGAATGAATGGTTGTATTACCATTACCTGAACGGAAAAGCTTTTCAATAGGCTGTTTCTCATCAAGTGTACAATTCGGAATAAGATTTTGAAGCAAAAGCAACATAAGAATACTTTTACCACCACCATTCGCCAAATCATAAATGGCATTTTTGCCATAAAAGCCCATATGAAAATCATCATAATACTGGGTTCCAAAGTTATATTTAACATTGTTTACGCGTACTCTGTTAATATGAGGCATCCTTATGTTCTCCTTTCAAAATCTCGTACAATCTTCCCTTATGTTGCTCAAAATACTCAGAAACTATAGCATTAAACTTATCCTTCGGATAATATCTGCCTTCCGATTCAATCATCAATTTCTGAGCCACAAGAAAATTAAACACCAACTTTACAAATCCAAGCTTAGAACTTCGTCCGGCTCTTTTACTATTCTCCTCTGAAGCCGCAACCGGCATATCTTCCCAAGTAACAGCTATTTCCTTAAAACTGTCCTGCTCTATATCTTCCAATGACATCATGTTCATATTCATGATTATCTCTTTTAAATTCATATCAACCAACGAAACTATATCTTCCATCTTCACATACTCTGTAAATGTGCTACTGTCAGAGCTGTTATAAAATTTTGTAATAATATTATAGATAATAAAATAACACAAATAGAGCTCGCGGTTTAATCTGACACCAAGCTCTTTCTTAATTTCTTCATTGGTATATCCAAAAATTTTATTACTCTCTCCCGGAGATACATAAAGACCATTATTATATTCATATAAACTGATGTTGAATTTGGCAAGCATTGACATAACCATATCATATACACCGGAATTTGTAGTGTATTCTTCATACAATGCCGCATATTCATTTGACTTTTTGATTTCACCGCCTGTAATAAGTACCGACACTATTTCAAGGGCTTTATCTAATTCTCTGTCAACCATGATTTCCTCCGTTCAATATTCCTACGCACTATAATCTAATCTAAAAATAATGTTTGTTACCGTACAATCCTCAAAGAATTTTATCTCTTCTTTATTATCAAAGAGCAATTTAACTTTAAGTCCCTTGTACACACTGTCATCATATTCTTTAAGCACATCTTTTAAATAATCTTCAAAGAATGTGTCCTGTTTCTCTACTATTTCATCAAAATCATATTCATTCTTCTGACACATATGAACAAGCATCGAATAATAATCTCCATTTTTAAATAATTCATCACCATATTTATTTTTCATGATGGAATTAAATGTAATTAAATCGAACTTTTCATACTCAAATACACATTCCATAAACTCATGTATAATCATAGAATAATTATGCTTAATTCTTTCTTCCTCAATTTCATCATCATATACATAATTTTCTTCTTCTATGCCTGTCTTTACTATTTCATTAGCTTCCTTTTTGTCATTCTTTAAAGTCAGCATTTTATCTATACTTTTCAATGAAAAACTCTTACCAATATTAATACCAAACAATGGTTTAACCAAATATTCAAGAAGTGTTGTATCATCCTTTTCCATAACAATTCCAAGTGTATTCTTGAAATCAAATGCTCTTTTTATCTTCGAAAATTTGGCCTTTTCTATTATTTCATCAGCCTTCATCTGTAAATCTGTGCAGGCAGTCAGTAATTCCTTATGTCTGCTGATAGTTTTCTTAAGTTCAGTTTCAAGATAATAAATATCGTCTACTGCATTATAGTAATCACTATCACTTTCCACTCTGTCTAAGGCTGTTTTTATCAAATCCATATTTTTAACAAACAGCTTCTGCTCCTCGTCAAACCATTTTATAACGGAATTTAAAAAGTCCTCATATATTTTAATTCCATTAAACACATCATAATTGAGAATATTTAAAACTTCATTCTTTCTTGCTTTAAGTCTTCCCACTTCGTTATTAATTCTCTTAATAACCTCGATTCCACCTTTGAAATTCTTAGCAGAAATCATTTTACCAAGGAGGACCTGAGAAATACTTATACTACTCTCATCCTTAACTTCCTTGGTATCCAAATAAAACTCAATAGCATCAGAAGTAATGAAATAGCCTATTTTGTCATCCTTGATTCTACTATCAATTATCTTTATTCTTATAGTCTTTTTCTTCTTCTCTTGTGGGTCGAAATACTGATAAGAAAAAGGCTTTCCATCATTCTTAATCTTGTCAAAAATGTATGCTGAAATCTCCTCTTCCTCATCTTCATCCAACGGCATCACGAAATCTCTTCTATAGATTTCTCTTATAAAATCCTTGTATTCTTCATAGCTTACATCCTTCTCTTTGAAGTTGTTTTCCTCAATAAAAAAGCGCAATACTGCCATCAAAATGTAACCCATATCAAGCTCTTCATACTTTCCTCCCTGAAATTGGGAGAATGCATTTTCTGAGAGCTTAAAATACGGATAATACTTTTTGATATTCAGCATACGCTCATTATGATCCTGTACTATATCTCTGATTAGAATGTGTTCCTGTGCCATTTTATAATTCTCTTCTGCCTTCCAACGCTCTAAACAGCGTTACTTCATCTATATTTTCCAAATCGCCGCCTACCGGAACTCCACTGGCTATTCTAGTTACCTTTACACCTAGCATTTTAACCATTTTACTTATGTACATTGCTGTGGCTTCGCCTTCAACACTGCTATTTGTGGCTACAATAACCTCTGAAACTCCCTCACTTATTCGACTAAGCAACTCTTTTATCCTAATTTCATTAGGACCTATACCAAGCTCTGGTGATATAACACCTTCAAGAACATGGTATACTCCATTAAATCTGTTTGTCTTCTCATAAGCCGCCAAATCTTTTGTAGTTTCCACAACCATTATAATACTGTGGTCTCTTTTGGCACTGCTACATATCGGACAAATCTCATCATCAGTTAGCGTAAAGCATTCTTTACACTTCTTGACTTTATCCTTTGCTGTCATAATAGCATCTGCCAAAGAAATGGTTTGTTCCTTTGGCATATTCACTATATGAAAAGCAATTCTTGCCGCAGATCGTGGTCCAATCCCCGGCAATTTTGAAAACTCTTCAATTAATTTTGAAATATGACTATTATAATAATTCATTAGAAAGGAAATCCTCCGCCAAGGCCACCCATTCCACCTGTTATTTTAGCCATCTCTGTCTGAGAAATCTCATCCATTTTTCTTAACGCTTCATTTGTAGCAGCAACAATTAAATCCTCTAACATTTCAACATCATCAGGATCAACAACCTCTTTATCAAGCTTAACTGATACAACTTCTTTCTTTCCTGAAACTGTTACAGTTACCGCACCGCCACCTGCTGAAGCAGATACTTCTTTTTCTTCTAATTCCTTAGTTGTCTCTTCCATCTGTCTCTGCATTTTCTGCGCCTGCTTCATTAAGTTATTCATATTGCCTGGCATTCCTCCAGGAAATCCTCCACGTCTAGCCATTTTTAATAATCCTCCTATTACTCTTCTATAATATCCATTTTTATAACTGCCTTAACAGCATTTAAAACATCAGTATTACCTGACGTTTCTGTCAATTGTTTAAGCTGAACCTTTACATTTTTCTTGATTCTCTGTGTCAATGTGTTCTCAAGATTATTGGTAGAGCCATCTCGACTTACCGCCTCAAATGCAAAATCATCTCTAAATTCAATGGCAATACCATTACCACCACTACCTCTGGCAATCGTACCTCTTAAATACTTATTCAAAGGCGGTTGCAAACCATTTACAATAGCTGTCCAATTATCAACTATATCTTTGACTTCATCAGATGCCGCATCCTCATATTTAACAGGTTCCTGTGGCGTATTCGAGGTGTTTGCTACCATCGGCATCCCTTGAGTTGTTCCGCCAGTGGCAATATTCGCCACACCACCGGCCACTACAACTCCATTTTCCAACTGTTTCTCGAGCTGTGACACTCTGTTAATAATAGAATCATAGTCATTTTCCATTGCCGGTCTTGTCATTTTAATAAGTGCTACTTCCACAAGAACTCTCTTGCCTTTAGCATATTTTATCTGATTTATCAAATCAGACAAAATTCTAATATATCGCATTATAGTTTCAAGTTCAATCTGTTCAGCTTCTTCTTTAAGAGCTTCTATTCGTTCAGCGGACATTTCCATCATCTCATCCATATTGCCAGCTGATTTTACCAACATAAGATTTCTTAAATACCATGCAAAATCTGTCACAAATTGCGTTAAATCCCTACCGAGAACAATCATTTCCTCAAGAGTGCTTATACACGACAATGTATCGCCCGCCATAACAAATCTAAGCATCTTACTGAACACTTCCGTATCGACTGCACCCAACACTTCAAGTACCTTTTCGTAAGTCAGTTCCTCACCTAAGTAAAATGAAATGCATTGGTCTAATAAACTCAAGCCATCACGAAGAGCACCATCCGCCATCTTCGCTATATATCTTAATGCTTTTTCTTCTGCCTGAACATTTTCCCGTTCTACAAGTTCCTTAAGTCTTTCCTCGATAGTATCTACTGTAATTCGTTTAAAGTCATACCTCTGACAACGCGAAAGAATTGTAACCGGTATCTTATGGGCCTCTGTAGTAGCGAGAATAAATATAACATAAGATGGAGGTTCTTCCAAGGTTTTTAATAATGCATTGAAAGCTCCTATGGATAACATATGAACCTCATCGATTATATAAACCTTGAATCTGCCCTTTGTAGGCGAGTACTGAACCTCATCTCTAATCTCTCTGATATTATCTACACCATTGTTAGATGCAGCATCAATCTCCACCACATTCATTGACGCACCAGAATTAATACTCTTACAGGTTTCGCACTCATTGCAAGGATTCCCATCTATCGGATGCTCGCAGTTAACTGCTTTTGCAAAAATCTTTGCAATGGTGGTCTTACCTGTTCCTCTTGTACCGCAAAACAAATAAGCATGTCCTATTCTGTCTGCATTAATCTGATTCTTTAAAGTTGTCACTATATGTTCCTGTCCCTTAACTTCACCAAATTCATTAGGACGAAACTTTCTATACAAAGCTGTGTATGACATTTTTTCTGTACCTTTCAATAACACTCAAGAATTGCGAAGCAATTCTTGGAGGTCAATCTTTGATTGACCTTAGTCGCCAAAGCTTATACCCAAAGCTTTAGCTTCTTTAATAATGGATGACTTAGGATCAACCATCTTCAGCTTTCCGGCAACCTCTTCAAGTGGAACTCTTACAAGCTCACCATCCTTGATACCTACAAGCTTACCATAATCTTTATCTATAATCATTCTTGCTGCCTCAGCACCAAATCTAGACGAAAGCACTCTATCATATGGACAAGGACTTCCACCTCTCTGTGTATGTCCAGGAATTGTTACTCTAATTTCCTGACCTGTCTTCTCTTCAATCTGTTTTCCAATCTCATAGGAAACAGAAGGATATGGTCTTTCTGCAATCTTAGCTTTGTATTCCTTTTTACTAAGCTTTGCATCTTCCTTAGAAATAGCACCTTCTGCCACTGCAAGAATCGAAAATCTCTTTCCTTCTCTTGTTCTCTTCTTAATAGCCTTAACTACTTTATCTATGTCGTATGGAATTTCAGGAATAAGGATGATATCTGCACCACTTGCCATACCTGCATGAAGTGTAAGCCATCCAACCTTGTGTCCCATAACTTCAACAATAAATACTCTACCGTGCGAAGCTGCTGTTGTGTGAATACAATCAATAGCTTCTGTTGCAATATTAACAGCACTCTGGAAACCAAATGTCATATCTGTTCCCCAT
>CAZESO010000083.1:0-8663 GCA_964515325.1 uncultured Roseburia sp.
AGGCTTCTGGAATAACATCAAATAACAGCATCATTACAAACATTTTTGTCTTGTATTTAATATACTCTCCACCATAATATTTCGGAAAAGGTTTATAGCTTGTAGAAATAAGACCTCCCACAAAAGGTATTCTTACTATTCCTCCATGATTATGTCCTGAAAATACATAATCAACACCATACTGAACATATGCATCAAAAAAATCAGGATTATGTGCTAATAAAAAAGAGATATTTTTTTTATCTGAATTGAGCTTTCCCATAGATTTATTTATATCATCCACCTCCGGTTTTTGGCCCTTGTATTTTTTATAAAACTTTAATTCAGCCTCATAACCTCTAATATCAAGAACGTTCCCATTAACATTCAATAACTTTTGTTTATTATTCAAAATAAATAAATTTGGATTATCTTTAAAACGATTAAGACTTTCTATGGTATATTTATATTTGTTACCATTCCTAAGCTTTGTTTCATGGTTGCCAAATGTATATATTACTTTATATTTAGAACAAAGCTTATCAATAAAATCCAATGCAATTAAATTCTGTTCTTTTTCTTTTGATACAAATGCATCACCTGCTATAAAAACTACATCCGGACAAAATTTATCAATATCCAAAAGAAGCTTTTCGTTATTTTTGCCATAACTTGTATTGTGTAAATCCGCAAAAAACAGTATTTTAAATGGATTTACCACCCTGTTATCAAAAATATTTTTATATTCAATTTCATAATGTGTATTTTCGTACATAGCTCGAATAATAATTAATACAATTATCACCAGCAGTACACCTGCAAATATCTCCATAAAAATTAATTTACCTTTCTCTTATAAAAGCATTTTCTTCAACGTATCAATCAACACAAAAACATATCCTGTTTTATTTACATTCTCCTTAGCTAATATTGACACTTCACCAATCTTTTCATCGTTTAGATAATACTCAATAGTTCCAATTACATCATTCTTTTTTATAGGCGCCTGGAGTCCTTTCTTATACTTAATCTTTTTAACAACGTCATCAAGATTGCTACCATCAGTCGAAAGATAAGAAAAACCATCCTCAACAACGCCTGTAACCATTTCTTTTTCCCCACCACTAAGTTTTACCCCCAAGTTATCATGGTTATCTATATCTTTATATACTTCACAACAATTAAAACCATATTCCAATAATTTTGCCGCATCGGAAAATCTAGTCTTAAAATCAGGCGAAGCCATTATTACTGCTATCATATCCATTTCATTTTTAGTAGCAGTTGCTGACAAACAATACTTTGCCTTACTGGTAGAGCCGGTCTTCAAACCTGTAGCCCATTCATACTGCTTTAAAAGTTTATTTGTACTGGACAAACAAAACTCCTTTGTACCTTTTTGGGTTACATGCGTAATATTTTCCATCCAAATTCCTGTATATTCAAAAATTTGCGGATATTTTGTTGTTAACTCTCTTGATAAAATAGCGACATCCCGCGCCGACATATAATGTTCATCAGAATCGCTCAAGCCACAACAATCAACAAAATGCGTATTTTCAAGTCCTAACTCTTTTGCTCTTTCATTCATTCTTGCAACAAATTCTTCTTCTGTTCCTGCTATAAATTCAGCCATTGCCACACTCGCATCATTACCTGATGCTACCGCAATACATTTTATCATAGTATCTACAGTCTGTGTTTCACCTGTTTCTAAAAAAACTTTCGAACCAGTCATTGATTTTGCATATTCTGATGTTGTAACCAAATCATCTAACTTTATTTTCCCAACCTTCAATTCATCAAAAATCAAAAGTAATGTCATTAATTTTGTGATACTTGCAGGACTCAGCCTTTCATCTGCATTATTCTCACATATAATCTCACCTGTTGAAGCCTCCATTAAAACAAACGCTTTTGCTGATATTTCAAGACCTGTTGGTTCAGTAGCAACTTCCACTTCCGGTACTGTTGCCCCCACAACCATAACATTTGTAATCATTAAAAATACTAGCAAAAGCGATATTGATTTTTTAATCATTATAGCACCCCTAAATATACTGTTACTATAATTTAGTATGCTACATTCTGATTTATTACTATTTTTTATTTTATTCGATAACTTCTTCTAATTCTGTAGTTTCTTCTTCTGATTCGACATCTTTATCATCTGTTTTCTCATCAGATGTTTCATCTTCCAAATTAACATCATCTTCTATTTCGAAATCATCTTTATCATCCTTATCATCCCCTTCATCTTTGTTGTCTACAGTAATGTATATATACTCATCTGTCTTACTAACAATACTTGCTTTCCACTTTTGATTAACAACAACCGAAGAAAATGAACCTAACGGCTCATCCAGCTTAAACCTAAGTGTTTCATCATCAATAAACTCAGTTTCAATCTGATTTCCATTCACACTTACTTCACTATATATTGTAAAATGTTCACCTTTAACAAGATAATAATTTCCTTCTTCTTCAACTTGCTCCTCATAAAGCATATCATAATCCTTAATTACCTTCTTAATAGTTATAGGATAAGTTCCTAATGTAAGATCTGTTGAAATATAAGGATTTACGCCATCAAAAATATACATATCACCATAAAGCATATCATATGTTAAAGTCTTTAACTGTTCAAGATAATGTTCATCATCCTGATAAATTTGATGATACTTGTTAATATAACCACCATCAATATTAATTGACTGTAATATTCTTGAATATAACTGATGTGTTTCAATATCTTTATCTTCAAGTTCTAAGCCAAAATTGTTCCATACAATATACTCTGTCTGATAAAGATTACCTTCTGTAAGTTCCTCTTCTTCGATACCAAGACTAGGAAAATGATCTCCATACATAACTAAAATTGTATCTTCATCCAAAGCTTCAAGAGCTGTTGTTAATTCACCAATAAAATCATCCATCTCCTTCAGCTGATTAACATAAAATTCAAACTGGTACTCTCTTTCTTCATCTCCAAGACCACCTACCTGAATCACAGGGTTTTCCAGCACTGATTCTTTCGGATAAGTACCATGTCCCTGAACAGAAATACAATATAAAAAGTCTTTTTCATCTGTAGACTCTAACACTTCAATTATCTCACTTGTTAGAACCTTATCCTTCGCCCAACCTACTTCTGTAAATTCTTCCGGATTCATAAATTCTACAGATGTAAATGTGTCATATCCAAGATTTTTAAATACTTTATGTCTTGAATAGAATGTTGCATTATTATTATGCATAGCATGTGTTGCATATCCATAACCCTTCAACACATAAGCAATACTCTCACATGTTTGACTTTTAAGAACAGTCTTATATGGAAACTCTCCAGGACCAAAATCCTCAAGATTCATTCCTGTCATAACTTCAAATTCAGTGTTTGCAGTTCCATATCCAAGGTTATTTACAGTAAGGAAGCCTGATGGAAATTCTTCCTTCAACTGATTAAATACCGGAATTGGATCCTCTGATAATTCCAAATCTTTCATTTTATTTACATCAAAAAATGATTCTAATTGTAAGAAAATAATATTTGGAGTCTGAACATTATCAGCATCTACTGTTACTGTTGTTTCTAATTTTTCTAATATTTCCTCAATGCTCTCTGTTGAATATGTTTTAGGTCTTTCAACACCTGTATTTACAACACTACAAGAAAAACAATATACAAAGCCATAATCCTGATATGCTATGGACATATTAGGAAACTTTTCTGATACAATATCTGCATTGATACCTATTTTGACACACAAAAATGACAAGCTCATAATTACTGCCATAATTATAGCATTTGCAATGTAATTTATTTTCTTGGCATATTTTGGTGTTTTAAACCATACATATAATATTAGTAAAACAGCTACTATAAGGAGCATAAGAATAACAATAAAGCTCTTTGGATTTAAATACTTTTCTACAATGTCTGCAACACTTCCTGCTATTTTAATATCCGTTGCAGAAAAAGGAGTCTCTCTGTACCCTTTCATAACAAAGTTTGCAACTCCAAGACCAATCCATACCGCATTAAGTGCTATGATAGCTGCCGCTCTCTTCTTTAGTAGTAATACAACTGAAACAGTTGCAAATACTATAAGATAATTTAACATAAATACTAACGGATCTGTGAAAAGACATGTAAATCCCTTAATGACAGATCTCTTATTAAGCATTTCAATAACCCAAACAGAAATAAGCGGCATCACAAACATAAGTACATTAGTGTATCTCTTTACAGGATCTTTAACCAAAGCACTCATCCACCCTTTCAAATTATCCCTTATCTTTATAAAAAAGTTCTTCATAATTCTCTCCATTTCAAATTACATCAATTGTTAAACAATTAATTATTGTACTATTTTTAATTTAAAATATCAATACATATTTTCAACACTACTCTATAACTCGCTTTATTATAGCATTTCCAGTATTTTGCTCACAGGAAACATTATACGCAGCCTCTATTATTTTTTGTGCCTTCTCAACTTTTTCATTATCATTTCCATAAATTGTTGCAACTTTCGTTACACCATTTAATTCATCCCCTAACTTTTTGTGCAGTATAATTCCAACAGACAAATCAATCTTGCTTTCTTTATCCTTTCTTCCTCCGCCAAGCTCCAAAGAAGCCAAACCTATATCTTCTGTAATAATTTGGCTAACATAAGTAATCTGTCCTTCTTTTCCAAGATATACATCTTTAATCACATCTCCTAATTTAAACATAGAAACATCATCTATATATCTTACATCTCCACCCTGAGCTTCGACAAATTCTTTTAGTTTATTCAAGGCTTTCTTACTACTTACAGTTTCCTTTAATGCCTGTTTAGCTTTCACTTTGTCATCACAATATCCACCAAAAACAAGCATATAAGCTCCAAGTTCCATTGACACTTCCAATAAATCCTCGGTACCCTTTCCATCCAAAACTTCAATTGCCTCAATCACTTCAAGAGCATTACCCACATTTCTTCCAAGTGTTTGGTTCATATCTGTAACCACTGCCGCCATTTTCTTTCCTGCTTTTTTGCCTATATCAACCATTACTTCTGCAAGCTTTATTGCAGCTTCTTCATTTTTCATAAATGCACCATTACCACATTTTACATCTAAGACAATAGCATCCGCTCCTGATGCAAGCTTCTTACTCATAATACTTGATGCTATAAGTGGTATACTGTCAACCGTTGCTGTCACATCTCTTAATGCATATATTTTCTTATCAGCAGGTGCTAAATTTTCTGTTTGACCCGCAATAGCCATCTTAATTGTGTTAACATTTTCAATAAATTTATCTTTAGGTAAGGATGTTGAGAAACCTTCAATACTTTCAAGCTTATCAATCGTTCCACCTGTATGACCCAGTCCTCTTCCTGACATTTTCGCAACAGGAATACCAAGTGCTGCAACCATAGGTCCCACAATTAGAGAAATCTTATCACCAACGCCACCGGTACTATGCTTATCTACTTTAATGCCATCTATGGCAGACAAATCAATGGTATTTCCACTATCTCTCATAGCCATCGTTAAATGAAATATCTCCTCGTCATCCATTCCATTAAAGCATACTGCCATTAAAAAGGCTGACATTTGATAATCTGGTATCTTTCCTTCTGTAAATCCTTCAACTATAAACTCAATTTCTTCCTTAGAAAGTCTTTCTCCTCGTTTCTTTTTGGTTATTAATCTATACATTGCAACACCTCCTCAAGAAATGATTTACCAATATCAAGACTTTTTACGCCAAAAATTTCACATAAAGTCTGTCCAATATCTGCAAATGTTTCTCTTTCTCCTAAATTCAATGAATGTTTCATTTGCTTATTATATACTAATATCGGAATGTATTCTCTTGAATGATCTGTGCTTTCTGTTGTCGGATCACATCCATGGTCGGCATTTATTATAAGCAAATCCTGCTCATTCATTGCCTCTAAAACCTCTGCTAATCTTTTATCAAATGCCTCTAAACCATTTCCATATCCCACCGGATCGTTTCTATGTCCCCATTTTGAATCAAAGTCAACAAGGTTGGTAAAAATCAAGCCCTCATTAAATTCTTCCATACATTTCAATGTAACATCCATTCCATCTTCATTACTTTTTGTATGAATGGCGTGTGTTACACCTTCACCGCAGAATATATCTTCTATTTTCCCTACTGCAACTACATTCTGTCCACTATTTTTCATATAATTCAGTAAATTATTCTTCGGTGGCAATACTGAGTAATCTCTTCGTTCGCTTGTTCTTTCATATCTGCCCGGTTCACCTACGAAAGGCCTTGCTATAACTCTGGCAGTTTCGTACTTTTCGTTCAAAATACGTCTTGCGCTTTCACACATTTTGTATAATTCTTCAATTGAATACACATCCTTATGGCACGCAATCTGAAATACTGAATCAGCAGAAGTATATACTATAGGTTTCTTTGTCTTCCTGTGCTCTTCTCCTAATTCTTCTAAAATCGCAGTGCCCGATGCCGGACGGTTAGCCAGAATCCCCGGCAAATTATTATCTTTCACAAAAGCATCTATCACCTCATCCGGAAATCCATCAGGATAAGTTCTAAATCCTACAGGGCGATATATACCCGTCATCTCCCAATGTCCTGTTGTAGTATCTTTACCATTTGACATTTCTTTAGATTTCCCATAAGCTCCAACAGGTTTATCAATAGGTTTAACTCCATTTATGCCATTTATGTTACCCAATCCAAGTTTTCTCATATTAGGTAAATCAAGCTCCCTGTATACTTTATAAATATTTCCTATTGTATCGCTTCCTACATCACCATAATTTGCAGCATCAGGCAATTCTCCAATACCAACACTGTCAAGAATAATCCATATAACTCTGTTTATTTTCTTCATCGTTTCATTCCTCCCACATACATACTCACAACTTAATAATATAACTTATTTTATCAAACATTATTACAATATACAAGTTAACTATTTATTACGTATTAATTAATTATGGTTATTTTTACTTATTTTCATCTACATTTTTTCTAATATTATGACATTATTTATATTGTAAAAATTTACTTAAAGTATTATAATCCATAAAGTCTAAATAATTTTAGTTAGGAGAATCACAATGAGTTTTGAATTTATCAGACAATTACCAACTCCGGAGGAGTTCAAAGAACAATATCCTGTTCCTGAAAATTTAGTAGCATTAAAAGCCGACAGAGATAAGCAGATAAAAGCTATCTTCACAGGTGAATCAGATAAATTTCTTTTAGTTATCGGACCTTGTTCTGCTGATAACGAAGATGCCGTTTTGGATTATGTTTCAAGACTTTCTCGTGTACAGGAAAAAGTTTCTGACAGAATCTTAATCGTACCAAGAATTTATACTAACAAACCTCGTACAACAGGTCAGGGCTACAAAGGTATGTTGCATCAGCCGGATCCTGAGAAGAAACCTGATATGCTCGCAGGAATAACAGCTATCAGACATATGCATTTACGTTCAATGAACGAAACAGGACTTACTGCTGCTGACGAAATGTTGTATCCTGAAAACTATACATATTTCTCAGATATTTTGTCATATGTTGCAGTTGGTGCAAGATCTGTTGAAGATCAGCAGCATCGTCTTACTGTTAGTGGTATGGATATTCCATGTGGTATGAAGAATCCTACTGCGGGAAATTTAACTGTTATGTTAAACTCTATTATTGCAGCTCAAAGCGAGCATACGTTCCTTTACAATGGCTGGGAGGTTAACACAACAGGCAATCCACTTGCACATTGTATATTAAGAGGTTATGTAAACAAACATGAGCAGTGTATTCCAAACTATCACTACGAAGATTTAAAGCTTCTTCTTGATTTATACGGAGAAAAGGATTTACAGTTCCCTGCTGTTATTGTTGATACAAATCATTCAAACTCTAACAAACAGTATATGGAACAAATCAGAATTGCCAAGGATGTAATTCACAGCCGTAGCCATTCTGATGATTTAAAGAACTTTGTAAAAGGTCTTATGATTGAAAGTTATATTGAAAATGGTGCTCAGAAAATCGGTGAAGGTATCTATGGTAAATCTATTACAGATCCTTGTATTGGATGGGATGAGACAGAAAAACTTATTTATTCAATTGCAGATCTTGTTTAAATCAAACTCTTGTTACGTGACTTACGTTCCATAAAAAAATGGTTAAACTGAAAAATTATATGCAAGCATATTTTCAGTTTAACCATTTTTTATATAACTCATTATCAAAACGATACGGTTGAGTAAATACTTGTCGAGGCAATATCTGTATGCCCCATAATCTCCTGTACTTCTTTTATGTCTTTACCACTTTTAAGTAAGTGTGCACACAAGGAATGTCTAAATATATGCGGAGTAATTTCTTTTTTTATTTCTGCTTTATCTGCATATGTTTTTATTATTTTCCATACGCCCTGTCTGCTCATTTTCTTACCAAAGCAGTTTAAGAACAACCATTCTTCATCGCAATTATTTTCATTATTTCTACTATCATAGATATATTTACTCAAAGCAACTTTTACTTTATTGCTAAAGGGAATCACTCTATCTTTTTTGTCATTTTTACATACTATGTAACCTAATTGTATATTAACATCCTCTAATTTCATATTAATAAGTTCTGATACTCTTATTCCCGTAGCATATAGAAGTTC
>CAZESO010000084.1:0-8650 GCA_964515325.1 uncultured Roseburia sp.
ATTTAATCTAGCACCTCTGTCAAAACCGTCAAAATCATCTGCACAGAAAGCTCTTGTAATCTCTCTTGCTCTGTCCGGTCTAAAGTTGAAGAATACTACTGAATCACCATCTTTAATAGTAGCTACAGGAGCACCATTTTCCATAATAACTGTTGGCTTAACGAACTCATCTGTTACTTCTTCTGCATAAGAATCAGCAATAGCCTTTACAGGATCAGCTGCTTCTACACCTACACCGGCTGTAATAGCCTTGTAAGCCTGTTCAACTCTATCCCATCTGTTATCTCTGTCCATTGCATAGTAACGTCCTGTTACAGAAGCAACCTTACCTACGCCGATTTCAGCCATCTTTGCAACTAAATCAGCCATGAAGCCTTCACCTGATGTAGGTGCTGTATCTCTACCATCTAAGAACGCATGAACATAAACCTTGTCAAGACCTTCTCTTTTAGCCATTTCAAGTAAACCAAATAAATGTGTAATATGGCTGTGAACACCACCATCTGACAACAAACCAAATGTATGAAGTGCAGAACCATTCTTCTTGCAATTGTTCATTGCATTAAGTAAAGCTTCATTCTTGAAGAAATCGCCATCATTTATTTCCTTAGTAATTCTTGTAAGCTCCTGGTACACGATTCTACCTGCACCCATATTTAAATGACCTACTTCTGAATTACCCATCTGTCCATCAGGAAGACCAACTGCCATACCACTTGCATTACCCTTTACAAATGGATATTCCTTCATAAGGCTATCCATAACAGGTGTGTTTGCTATAGCTACAGCGTTTCCTTCTGTCTTTTCATTTAATCCGTATCCGTCAAGTATCATTAATACTACTGGTTTCTTACTCATTACTTTTTCTCCTTATATTTAAAACTTTTTATTAACTGATAACAGGTGGTAAAATAACCACCAAGGGATATTTTACCACCTGTTTTGTTTAAAGTAAAGATATTTTAATCATTTGTAAGATAGTCCAATTCATCTTCTGCAAATGTATCAGCGAATATTTTTTCATTAAGAACTATTTGCTTTAATAAATCTATATTATATTCTTCACAATCCAGTTCTGAAATTTTCCTTATCAATTCTTCTCGTCCATCTTCTCTCATCAGAATTTCAGCATATGCATCAGATTTTTTTCTTAATGCTATAGTATCAAAACTTTCCCAAGAACATATATCCTCTATAAAAGGATAATCAACAACCGCTTGTGCAACCTGTTCAGTTGTCATTGTTTCTAATACCTTATATGATATTCTGCACTTTTCAACATTTTCATCCGATAAAGATTCTGCTTGAACCGGGTATGTATAATAGCCCTTAAATGTATATATATTTGTTTTCTCATCATCGTTTTCTATATACACATCACCATAGCTTACTTGACATTTAGGAAACTCTCTAAGAATCTTCCACCTTTCTTCATCAGTAATTTCTCTCTTACAATACACTTTATTCAAGTTATTAAAACCACCTATTTCTTCAATTGAATCATACAGAAGTTCTTCACAGTTAATCTCAAAAGCTTCCGGACAGATTGTTACCATTTCTTTAACAGTAAATTCATTATAATTTATAAGCCTTATTTTATCCTTATTTACTGTAATATCATAGATATTAAATCCTATCCCAATATAACTAAAATCTATATCTAATGTATACTCTTTATATTTATCAATATGTTCCACGAAAAAAAGCAAATATACTTCATTATATATTTTTTCTATACTTTCAGCATCAATCAATGTCCTATTGTCATATGAAAATGCAATGCTTATGGTCTTTTCCTCTTCCGAAATTGAACATCCTTCATATTCATATTTATCTTTAATATATTCCGAACATTTATCTAATATTTTATCTTTGATATATTCGTATTGTTTATTATCATTGCCATCATCATTGTTTTCGTTCTCCACTATAATATATGCAATAAAAACAAGCAATACAAGCAACAATGTAATCACACATAGCTTCTTCATATTCACCTACTTCTCCTTACATATTAAATTCTACACAATAATGCATTAATACCAAACCGAAATTAAATCACACGCTCTATCTCTGCTATTATTGCTTGTTTTATAATTAATATACTCATCATAATCTATGTAATAGCAATTTCCCCAAGATGAAACTTTTAACCATATTTTTGAACCTATTGTATCTTTAACAATACCTGTTATTGTAACATAATGTTCTCCTACCTTACCTATTCCTTCAAATTTACCATTCTGCAGTGTATATAAGTTGATAGTTTCATTTTCACTATCATTTGTCAAACCTTTACAATAACTTATTCTCATTATAACTGGATAATCATTTCTTATATTATTATAAATTGTATCATACATATCGCAATCCCATGAGATAATTTTCGCAGAACTATGTAAAGCATTATCCACATAAAAGTAATTAAAACTATTTTTTAATTCTTTACTTGTTATTCCATATTCATCAATATCCACATATGCTTTAGATATCTTATTTATATAATTAATGTAAGTATCATAATCCAATGTGTTATCATCATTAAATCTCAATCCTATTATATCATCACCATAATCTTGTATGATTGTTGTATACGCAACTACATCACAAAACGCAATCAATCCACAACCATTTTCTTGCAAAAACTTATTTCCTATCTGTAATTTTTCATTGTATAACCAGTTTTGACTACTTCCATATGACACATTACCTTTTTTCCAACCATCATTACCTTCATTTTCTTCATATTTTACATTTACATAATCTTCATCCAAATCAATATGTATTAAATCACTTCTAGTTGGTTTAGTATGATATAAATCAATCTCGTCCTTGTCACTATATCCGTCACCATCTGTATCCCTATTGTTAGGATCCGAAATCATTCTAAAATAATACTCACCAACTTCACTATAATCAGATTCTTCATATTTACTTAAAATCAATAAAACTATATTCGTTGGAATATTAAGCGGTGTAGGGTCAATTTCCTCGCCGTCTAACAATCCATCCCCATCACTATCTGCTTCATAAGGCTTAGTATATATAACCGTTCCATTTTGCAATCTAATGCCACTTGCCTCTATGACATCATACAAACCATCTCCATCTGTATCTGTGGTATCCATTTCTCCCAACCCAAATTCAGTAAAAATATCAACCAAATCTTGTGCTGTAACAGCTTTCATAAATGTTCCACCAGTAGCCTCTGCAATTCTTCTTAATTCTATATCTCCACTACTATCACCCAAACCTACTGTATGTATTACTATTCCTTTACTCTTTGCCTCTGCCAAATATGCCCCAGAGCAACTTGCTATTCCATCTGACATAAATATAATTCTATTATTTGTTTTATCTGCATACAATTGTTCATTACTAAATTCTCCTATTGCTTCTTTTATTGCAACATTAAAATTCGTTCCACCATAATCATATAAACTTTGTAATGAATCTTGTAATTGTGTCTTATTATCAGACATACTTATTAATACATTTGCATCATTTGCGAAAGTTATTATTGATATACTATCTTTCAAACCCATAGCACTAATAAAACTTTCTGTTGCTTCAATTCTATAACAATTCTTTTTTTCATCAACCTTACTAATTCTGTCATATGTATTCATGCTACCAGAACAATCCAATACTATTGCTGTATTATTTGAAACAGATTTATCTTCACCCTTGCTATAATAATCAATCTCCTGCATCCAAGCTTTAAACCAATTTTTCGAATCAACTATCATATATTGACTAAAATGTACAGTAGTGGTACTTAAACTTCCACTTACATAATCATATTCTGTATCCATCGCAACAAACTCATTATTTGTTTCATCATACCATAAAATCAGCAAATCTTCTATATTTGTTGTTTCAAGATATTTGTCACTTACTTTAAAAGTGATTTTTGCCTCTTCAAAATATGATTTTGTGTTAATCTCGTACGGAGAACCAACTAAACCAACAACTTGAGAAGATATATCATCTCTCACCAACATGTCCTCAATAGTTGTTGTTCTGTCAATGTTTCCATTACATTCCATTTCAACAGATACTTCTTCAATTACAAAATCTTTATTTACATATTTGTAAGTTTGCTCAAATAATTCTTTATCATCTGTTATCCCATCTCCATCAGTATCTACATTAAAAATATCTGTATTTAAACAAACCTCATCTCCATCAATCAATCCATCACCATCATGATCGGCAATTATAGGATTCGAGTTGTATATATTAACTTCATCACCATCCAATAAACCATCATTATCACTATCTACATCCAACGGATGTGTTTTATATATCAACTCTTCTCCGTTTGTTAATAAATCGTCATCTTCGTCTTCATCAAAATCTAATACACCATTATCATCAGTATCTATAAATGTAATATCTGTAAATGTATAATATGTTTCATAATAATCATTCAATCCATCACCATCAGTATCTTTTACATATTTCCAATCCTCTCTGTTAAGATTAGTCGTTTCTGATTCAATGCTTATATTCTTTCCTATACTGGAATTATAATTTACATTCAAATTACCACATTGAATATTAATCTTACTTGCAATTATTATAACATTGTTTAAATTACAATTATTTGCATTAATATTCACAACACCAAATGGTGCATAAATTAATCCAGTAATACTAACATTTTCACTAGATATATTAATATCATTATATTTTGACATAATAACAGCATTATTTGCGTTTAATGTATTTCCAATAATATTTAACTCTGCCATACTCTGTATTGATGAATTTAAATTTACATTTCCTACAAGTGACAATTCCCCATAAATCAACATTGGATTATTCAAATTTAAATTATCATTCTTAAGACAAGTATTTTCTTCGAATATATCGCAATTTACCGAAAAATAGTTATCATAAATATGATTATATATAAAATGATATGGGTCATTCTTTACTATGATTTTTTCACCATTATGGTTCATATTACCTTTGTTTTCAATAGTACCATTTGTCAACAAATTACCATTAATACAAATATTAGAAGCATCAATAGTAATAGCCCCTTCTTCATATGATGTTGCATACATCACATAACCAAATTCATTTCGCGACTCATTTTCTGTTTCATTTGCCATTATCATACTATTGAATGATGTCATCACTATCACCACTATCATTAATAATGCTGTAAATCTCTTTGCTTTCTTTCTCATCTTTTTTCTCCTTTTTCTAATTGTTATACTTTGCTTTTTGTTTATAAATTTACTATTTAAAAACAAAAAGCAGATTATACTCAAATTCGAGTATAATCTGCAGTTCAACCATCATATTAAAATTTTTTCAAAAAAACTCTTTAACTTAGATTTGTAACTTTGCGTTCCCCCAGTTTCCCATCGGTTTGCCCTGAGAATATGTTAGCATTAAAAAAAATATTTGTCAATACCTCACCTTTCATCCTTCTGCCTCAATTCCAAAATTATTGCTCTTTGTTCATCTATAAATTCACAAACTTCCTTATAATCACTGCTCCATGGTATTTTTCCATTATTACCACCATATTTCACACTCTAACAGCTATACTTTTATCTCCCTAGAAACTTACCACAATCTTTGTGCCCTTATCCGGCTCGCTCTCTAGTTCAATAGTTCCATTATGCATTGCTACTGCATGCTTAACAATCGAAAGTCCAAGACCTGTACCACCAATAGACTTTGAATGACTTTTATCAACACGATAAAATCTTTCAAATACTCGTTGCCTGTCTGCGAATGGTATACCAATACCGGTATCTTCTACTATTAATAATATTCTGCCATCCACATTCTTTAGTGACACATTTACGCTACCATCTTCTTTATTATATTTAATGGCATTTTCAATAAGATTATAAACCATTTCATCAATAACAGAAGATATTGCCTGTATCTTTATGGCGTCACAATCCACATTAATACTTATAAACTTATCTGCCGCCGGTCCTGCAAACCTTTTAACATTATCATTTACTATCTCTGTAAAATCAACCTCCTCAAACTCAGCAATTCCACTTTCTTCATCAAACTGTGAAAGCTTAATTATATCTCCAACCAAAGTTATAAGTCTTTTTGCTTCATTATATATATTTTCAGCAAAATGCTTCATATCCTCATCTTTTACCATACCGCTCTTCATAATCTCTGCAAATCCAGAAATAGAAGTAAGTGGTGTTTTTAGCTCATGAGATACATTTGCGCTGAATTCTCTTCTTAAATTCTCACGTTCTTCCTTCTCAGTTACATCAACAATAATAATAATGCCGCCGGCAAGCTGTTTATCATAATATACCGGATTTGCAATAATCTGATATATTCGTTCACCCAGCTTAATATTACATTCGCTGTGTTCTCCGGTTAAAGCACGATTAACAGATTTCATAAACACTTCACTTCTATTTAAAATATACACGCTTTGCTTTTGAAGAACCTCATCTGCGCCAAGAAGCTTCATTGCACTTGTGTTGTAGAATATAACATCTGTATTCTTGTCAAAAACCAACAAACCTTCATTCATATTTTCTGTAATTGTATCAAATTCCTGCTGTTTTCGTTGCAATTCGTTGAACTGAGATTGTATTTTCCTATTTTGATGAGATATTTTTCTTATAAATGGTGTTAATTCTTCATATGTATCTACATCATCAATATTGTTCATATCAATGTCGTTAATAGGTGCAACAATCTTATCAGAAACCTTTCTGGCCACAACTAATGAAATTATAAATGATACCACAAGAACCAATATAACTGGCGCTATCATTCCAAATAACAATGAAACAACTGTGTATCTTGAGCCTGAGATTCTAAGAACACTTCCATCATCAAGCTGCTTAGCATAATAGTAGCTCATTTCACCTAATGTATTTGAATATCTGTAGCTTTCACCACTGCCACTTTTCAAAGCTTCCACAAACTCGACTCTGTCTGCATGATTTTCCATCTTTTTCGCATCTTTTTCGCTGTCAAATATAATATCACCTGCATCAGAAATCCATGTGATTCTGCTACTGTCACTATCCAATGCAACCAAATAGCTTAATCCATTTTGTTCCACACCTGTTGCAATATAGTTAAGTTCATTTTTAATCTCACCAGATGTAAGCTTTGAAAAATAATTATATAGCATACCCAAAATAAATATAACTGATAAGCACACTATCAGACAAGATTGTAAAAACAATCCTCTAAATACTCTCTTTTTCATCTTTCCTCCGTAACAAGTCATCGTGTGCCAATTCTACCCAGATGACTAATCTATTTTATATCCAAAGCCTCTTATTGTCTCAATGTACTCACCACATTCAGCTAACTTTTGTCTCAAAGTTCTTATATGTACATCCACTGTTCTGCTCTCACCATCAAATGAATATCCCCATATTTCATTTAATAATGTATCTCTGGATAAAACATTTCCTCTATGCTCCATAAGCATACAAAGCATTTCATATTCTTTTGCCGTAAGAACAATCTCTTTGCCTTTTGCAACTACTTTATGCTTCGTAGCATTTACATACAAATCCTTAACTGTATATTCCTTTTCCTTAACCTCATCCGTAGTTCTTCTAAGTAAGGCTTTAACTCTGGCCAAAAGTTCCATCATTCCGAAAGGCTTAGCCAGATAGTCATCGGCACCACTCTCCAATCCCAGTACCTTATCATATTCTGAACTCTTGGCTGTAAGCATCATTACCGGAATTTTCTTTGTTACAGCTTCACTTCTAAGCTTTTTTAATATTGATAAACCATCTTCATCCGGAAGCATTATATCAAGAAGTACAAGATTAGGTACTTTTTCATCCATTGCTTTCCAAAACAGCTTAGGACTTTCAAAGCCTTTTGCTTCATAACCGGAATTATTAAGTGTATATACAACTAATTCTCTTATACTATTATCATCTTCAACTAAGTAAATCATATATCTTCATTTCCTTCACTTTTATGCTCACCTGTTATTGAATATTCAACCCATTCTGCTATATTAACTGCATGGTCACCAATTCGCTCCAAATACTTTGCAATCATAAGCAAATCGATGTAATATTCACTGTCAAACGATGAATTTGAAAGATTTGTAACAATCTCTTCTTTAATTTTATCAAAATATTCATCAACAATATCATCATCCTTCATAACCTTATGAGCTATTTCTAAATCTTTTTTAACAAATGAATCAATGCTTTCAGTAACCATCATTACTGTAGCATCTGCCATATCCTTGATATGAATTTTGCTTTTAATATTGCTATCGCCAATATATCTTGTAATTTCCGCAATGTCAAGTGCCTGATCACCAATTCTTTCCATATCTGAAATCATTTTAAGTGCAGACGATATATTTCTCAAATCTCTTGCAACCGGTTGCTGTTGCATGAGAAGCTTCATACAAAGAGCTTCAACATCTCTTTCCTTGGCATCAATAAGACCTTCTAATTCCTTAACTCTTTTTCTTATCTTTTCATCATTTTCAAATAATGCCTTCATTGTTCCATTTATAGCCTCTTCACAAAGCGAACCCATTTTAATAAGCTCAATATTCAAATTATCAAGCTGCTGTTCGAATCTTGTACGCACCGATTACATTGTACGGTTGTATCTGTTTGCGATGGATATGTACGAGCCGACTGAT
>CAZESO010000085.1:0-8645 GCA_964515325.1 uncultured Roseburia sp.
ATTATGGGACTTGGTATTAAAAATGGACAAACTGTAGAAGTGGAAATAGAAGGTGTTGATGAAGAAAAGGCGTGTCAGAAAATGAAAACATTTTTTGAAGAGAATCTGTAAAGGAGGGATATCCTGTGCAGAAGTTTAATGGAAAATCAGTTTACAATGGAATAGCTATGGGACCAGTTAAGGTTTTGAGAAGAAATGATAGTTTGGTAAAACGTAGGAGAGTAGAAGATACAGATATAGAAATATCCTGTTTAAAAATTGCAGTTGAACGTTCAAAAAATCAGCTGAAAGCATTATATGAAAAAGCTGTTAAAGAGGTTGGACAGGCAAGTGCTTCAATATTTGAAGTTCATCAAATGATGCTTGAGGACGAAGATTATATGGAAGCAATTGAAAATATGATAAGAACTGAAAAAGTAAATGCAGAGTTTGCAACAGCAGTTACCGGTGACAATTTTGCACAGATGTTTTCTGAGATGGATGATGATTATATGAAGGCGAGAGCGGCAGATATTAAGGATATTTCAGAGCGTTTGGTGAGGAATCTGAATGGAGGACAGGAGAATGATTTGAATTCGGAAGAACCTTCTATTATTATAGCTGATGATTTAAGTCCAAGTGAAACAGTACAAATGGACAAAGAAAAGATTTTGGCTTTTGTGACAATACATGGTTCTACAAATTCGCATACAGCAATTCTTGCAAGGATGATGAACATTCCTGCATTGATTGGAGTTTCAGTAGAATTGGAGAATATAGAAAATGGTTCAATTGCAATAGTTGATGGTTTTAAAGGCGAAGTAATTTTTGAACCAGATGATAATAAAAAAAAAGAAGTTGAACAGGAAATTATGGAGGAAAATGAAAAAAGAAAGCTGTTGGAGGAGTTAAAAGGAAAACCCAATGTAACTTTAGATGGTTATGAAATTAACATTTATGCAAATATTGGAAGCGTTAGTGATATAGGCTATGTCTTGGAAAATGATGCCGGAGGTGTGGGCCTTTTTAGAAGTGAGTTTTTATATCTTGGAAGAAATAATTTTCCAACAGAAGTAGAGCAATACCAAGCATATAAGCAGGCTGCACAGATGATGGCAGATAAAAAGGTTATTATAAGAACTTTGGATATCGGAGCGGATAAAAAAGTGGATTATTTTAACCTTGAAAAGGAGGAAAATCCGGCTCTTGGTTATCGTGCCATCCGTATTTGCTTAAAGCAACAGGAGATATTTAAAACTCAGTTGAGAGCACTTTTTCGGGCAGCAGTATATGGAAATATATCTATTATGTATCCAATGATTACTTCTGTGGAAGAAGTAAAGAAAATTCAAAATATAGTGGAAGAAGTAAAAAATGAACTGGAAAAACAGGAAATTCAGTATAGAATTCCTGAGCAGGGAATAATGATAGAGACACCAGCTTCTGTTTTTGTTAGTGATGAATTGGCTGAATTGGTAGACTTTTTTAGCATTGGGACAAATGATTTGACACAATATACACTTGCCATTGACAGGCAAAATGAAAAACTGGATGATTTCTATAATCCTCACCACCCTGCAATTTTGCGTATGATTAAGATGGTGGTGGATAATGGGCATAAATATGGAAAATGGGTTGGTATATGCGGTGAACTTGGTGCAGATACTACACTTACTGAAGAATTTGTTCGTATGGGAATTGATGAGCTTTCGGTTGCTCCGGGAGCGGTGCTTAAAATTAGGAAGATTATCAGAGAACTAAAAATGAAGTAAAATATTGTCTGATTAGTCACAAATAGGTACGTTCAAGGGGATTAATTATTTTATAAAATAATATTATGGGACGTCGTTAATGGCATTTTTATTTGGAAAGGATACAAATGAGTAAGAAAAGGGTATTAATAGTAGAAGATGACAAATCAACTAGGGATATGCTTGAGAAACTAATTAACGAAATTGATGTACAAACAATTTGCTATAAGGTGTCAAATATTGAGATGGCTTATAGGATATTGCACGAAAATATTATTGATGTTTTTATTTTGGATATTATTCTTGATACGAAAAAATTAGGTGATGTTTCGGGAATAAATCTGGCATTAGAAGTGCGAAAAATGGATAGATATACGTTTACGCCAATAATATTTGTTACTTCTTTAGAAGATCCTAAATTTTATGCGTATGCACAAATTCATAGTTTTAAGTATGTGGAAAAACCATTCCGTAAGGATGAATTGAAACAGACCCTGAAGGTAGCATTGAAATATAAAACAGAGTATGAAAGTGATAAAACTATATTTTATAGAAAAGATGGGATTTTAATGTCTGTAAAAGAAAATGATATAATATATATGGAAAACAAGCTTCGCACAGCATATGTTCATACTGTGAATGAATGTGTAGAAATTCCATATAAAACCTGTAAGGATATGCTGAATATTTTAAATGAAAAGCAGTTTGTTCAATGTAATAGAAATACAATTGTCAATAAAAAATTTGTTAAATACATTGATATAAATAGCCACATAATTGGTTTGTTTGACACCAAGAGAAGTCTGTCTGTTGGAACCAAATATTTGAAACAGGTATTATGTATGTTAGAAATTGCGTAAGATAAAAATGTCGCCTGGGGCATTGGATAAATGAAATTTAGGCGAATAGGAAAAATAGAATAATACAGAACCAATACCCCGTACATTCGGAATGATTATAATATCACCCGGATGATATGGGGGATTTTTTTCATGAAAGTAGTGATTTTTGTCATGAAAATTCAAATAATCAAAATTTTACACATGAAAGTGCTCTTTAATTATTAATTTTTGCTTTTAAATACAATATAATTGAGATGGTTTTTGTATTACTTCACTTGATAAAATGGCGAAATTATGGTAACTTTATAGGGTTGAGAAACGAAAGATTAAGGAGAAGAAACATGTTAGAAAAATTCAATGAACTGTTGGTGAAAATAGATGATTTGGTATGGGGTATACCACTTATTGTGCTAATCATGTTTACTGGTATAGTATTGACTGTGAGACTTAAAGGATTGCAGTTTACAAAATTCATCTTAGGTGTAAAGCAGATGTTTAAGAAGGATGATAGCGGTGAAGGTGAGGTTTCAAGCTTTGGAGCTTTATGTACAGCTCTTTCGGCAACTATCGGAACAGGTAATATTGTCGGTGTTGCAACAGCTATTGTAGCCGGTGGACCGGGAGCATTGTTCTGGATGTGGGTTGCAGCATTAGTTGGTACAGCAACAAAATATTCAGAATGTCTTCTTGCCGTAAAGTATCGTACAGTTGCAGAGGATGGACATGTAGTTGGTGGTCCGTTCTATTATATAGAAAACGGTATGGGCAAGAATTGGAAATGGCTTGCTAAAATATTTGCATTTTTAGGTGTATGTGTTGGTTTGTTTGGTATTGGTACATTTACACAGATAAATGGTATTACAAGTGCAGTACATAATTTCTTTGATAAGAATAATTCGAATACAATTGAACTTTTGGGAACAGACTATTCGTGGAGTGTTATTATTTCGGGACTTATACTTACAGTTTGTGTAGCCCTTGTTCTCATTGGTGGTTTAAAGAGAATTTCAAAGGTTGCAGAGGTGGTTGTCCCATTTATGGCAGCAACTTATGTAATTGCAGCACTTATTATTATAATTTGTAATATAACAAAGGTTCCAGCAGCACTTGCGTTAATAGTTAAAAGTGCATTTGGTCTTAAGGCAGTAGCCGGCGGTGCATTAGGTGCGATGATGGTGGCGATGCAGAAGGGGGTTGCAAGAGGTATTTTCTCAAATGAAGCAGGTATCGGTAGTGCTCCAATTGCAGCAGCAGCAGCCAAGACAGAGCAGCCGGTTGAGCAGGGACTTGTATCGATGCTTGGAACAATCATTGATACAATCATTATTTGTACAATGACAGGTTTGGCAATTGTTATTACAGGTGCATATGATATGGGACTTGAAGGTGTAGAGGTAACAATCAAAGCATTCCAGCTTGGTATGCCTTTCCCTGATGTAGTGGCATCGTTTGTATTAATGTTATGTCTTGTGTTCTTTGCATTTACAACAATTCTTGGCTGGGATTATTACAGTGAAAGATGTCTTGATTACCTTACAGGAAATAATGCAAAGGCAGTAAAGATTTATAGATGGGCATATATTGCATGTGTATTTATGGGACCGTATATGACAGTATCAGCTGTTTGGACAATTGCAGATATATTTAATGGTCTTATGGCTATACCAAACCTTATTGCATTGTTGGCACTTAATGGTGTGGTTGTTGCTGAGACAAAGAAGTATTTTGATATGAAAAAGAAAAATGGAATGTTGTAGGATATTATGCGTTTACAATCAAAGAAAATAGAAGACTATTTAAAACTAAGTAAATATATAGATTTTGATAATGAAGCAGTTGCAAAAAAAGCAGAGGAATTAAAGCAAAACAGCAAAGATGAAATAGAATTGATAAAGAACAGCTTTGAATTTGTCAGAGATGAAATCAAGCATTCGTGGGATGCTAAGGATTCGAGAGTCACTGCAAAAGCATCGGAAGTGTTAAAGGAAGGCGTTGGAATTTGCTGGGCGAAGTCAAATCTGCTCGCGGCATTATTGAGATATAATGGAATTCCGGCAGGAATATGTTATCAAAAGTTAACATTAGGAGCATCCAAGGGAACAAAATTTTGTGTTCATGCGCTGAATGCAGTGTATATTAAGTCACTGGATAAATGGATAAGATTGGATGCCAGAGGAAATAAAGCAAATGTAAATGCTCAATTTAATTTGGAAAAAGAGCAGTTGGCATTTTCAGCCAAGCCTGAGAAAAATGAGATAGATTACAGAGTGATTTACAGTGAGCCTGTTTCAGAAACTATGCAGGTGCTTGAGGCAAATGATGATGCGTTGTATATGTATCTTAACTGCCTGCCGCAGGAGATAAAGGAGAAGCCGAGAGGAAAGAAACAGTTAGCTTTGGACATCATAGAATCTCTTAAACGAGAATATCCTATTGCAGAATGTAGTCTTGAGTACAATGAGGCATGGAAATTGCTTGTAAGCGTGAGACTTGCTGCGCAATGTACTGATGCCAGAGTGAATGTTGTAGTACAGGACTTGTATGCCAAGTTCCCTGATGTTAATGCACTGGCAGAAGCAGATGTGGATGAAATTGAAAAAATAGTCAGACCTTGTGGATTGGGTAGGAGTAAGGCACGAGATATAAGTGCCTGTATGAAAATTATTCGTGATGAATATGGGGGAAAGGTTCCTGACAATATGGAGGAACTTTTAAAACTTCCTGGTGTTGGCAGGAAAAGTGCAAATCTTGTAATGGGTGATGTGTATGGAAAACCGGCAATAGTTACAGATACGCATTGTATTAGAATTACAAACAGAATGGGACTAATTGATGGAATAACAGAGCCTAAGAAGGTTGAAATGGAATTGTGGAAGATAATACCACCAGAAGAAGGAAATGATTTTTGTCATAGACTTGTATTGCATGGAAGGGAGGTATGTACGGCGAGGACAAAACCTTATTGTGAAAAATGTTGTATAAAGGATATTTGTAAGAAAATAATAAATAGTTAAAAAACAAAAGAATTTGGAGGCAAAGATGCGAGTAGATATTAAAGACATAGTTATAACAGTTGCCTATATGATAGGGGTAAACAAAGATGTTGTATTGAAATATTATGGAGAGGAATATGAAGCGATTTTGCAAGAATTATCTGATAATAAAGAGGCTACGATTATTAGATATCTAAGTAAATTAAGAAGTACATTATTTTCAAAATTTAAGAAAACGGATTATGAAATGAGATATAATCTGTCAAATCTTGACAGACTTGAATGGTATGATGTTGAAAACATTCGTCAGCTGGAGGAGTGGGGAATTCCTATTATTCAGGTGAATTATAGTTCGGAAAAGTATATGGAGGATTTTACGAGATTAATCAATGAAAATATTGATGCTTGTGAAAGTATGTTTCAGGATTGGATTAAATTTGAGTATATTAGAGATTTATTTGTTATTCCAAAGCATACAAAGAAAAATGTATTGAAGGCAGAGTTTGAAAAGTATATGAAATATTATAATAATTATCCTTTTCAGATGTATATACATTGGAAACCGAGAGAAAGTGGAAATATACTACACAATGATGAAAAGTTTATTGGAATATTATATAGTCAGCACCAAGATTATTTTTGGGATAAGTCAAAGGTAAAGGATGCGACAGAAGAAACAAAGGCAGATATATATGAATTTATACAAAATGGATATAAGGTTGTTATAGTTGTGGATTGTGAAAATTCAGATGTGTTCAAATTGTATGGATTGTTAAGAAATCTCAAGCAAGATGAGATAAATAAGATTGAAAAAATAATGTTATATGATGATTGTCATACTCCGGAGGGATGGGCTTGGTTGGAAAAATTCACAAAGATTCCTGTAGAGTATGTTCAGGTTGATAGATTGGTGGAGCATAAATCATTAGTTGATATAAAAATGACTGCAGGAGTATGTACAGCATTTTATGAGAAGAACATAGATTCTTTTATACTATGTTCCAGTGATTCGGATTTCTGGGGATTAATTTCATCACTTCCTAATGCTAACTTTTTGGTAATATATGAGCGCGTGAAATGCGGAATGCCTATAAAAGAAGCGATGGAAAAATATAATATACCAAATTGCTGTATGGATGATTTTTATACCGGAAATGCAACTGATTTAAAACGAATGATTTTGTTAGATAAGTTGGAGTCGTTTGCCCCTGATATAATAGGCAAAAACGGAAAAGAAATTGCAAGACAGGTTTATGAGGAAACTCGTATTAGATATACAGAGGCAGAGCTTGATAATTTTTACGGCAAGTACATAAAAACAATGAGATTAAAAATGGATGAGGATGGAGTGTTTTACGTAGAAATTTTGACTTAAATTTTTTTATTGATTAGCCGAAGTATAATATAGAAAAGGAATTCAAAATTACTGCAAGGAGGCGATAGTTATGAATATTAATGCAAATAATGTATTTTATAGCAATGGCAGCAGATGGTCTGATTCGTCAGTAAATACTGTGAAAAAGAGTATATATTTAACTAATCAGAAGGATATATCAGATGCAATTAACAAAGGAACGCTGACGGTTGATGGTGTTACATTGGAATTGTCTGAGGAAGTTAGAGAAGCTATTGAGAAGGCTAATGAGCAGAAGAAAAAGGATAATGAAAAGGTAGGTCTTATGAATACCTTAATTCATAACGCAAATGTTGCAAGAGAGCAAAGTGAAGCAACAGAGAAAGTCATGGATGACCAAAGCAGAGCGTTGGAAATAGCAAGACGTATTGCTAAAGGAGGTATTGTTCCACCACAGGATGAAAAAATGTTGATGGAATATAGCTCGGATTTGTATCAGATGGCTAAGCAGGCAGCAATATTGGCGAAGGAGCATGAAAAACATAAATCCCTTGTAGAAGAGGATACGGACGAAACAAAGGCTTCTGACCCGGATGAAGGAAAAATTGACACCAACTATCAGGTAAAGGTGGATGTTTCACTGGGAGAAACACCAGTAGCGCTCGAAGTTTCCGAGGTTGCCGTAAGCGGTGGTGAATGAAATGATTAAAGTTGATAAACTAGATAAATATTTTAATAAGAATAAGCGAAATGAGATTCATGTAATTAATAACACAACATTAACCTTTGAGGATACAGGTCTGGTGTGTATTTTAGGCGAGAGCGGTTCCGGGAAAACTACTCTTCTTAATACAATGGGAGGCTTGGATTCATTTTCTGGTGGAAGTATCACTGTTGATGATTTGTGTTTGAAAAAATATTCAGCATCGGATATGGATAAGCTTAGAAATAGAAAGTATGCTTATATTTTCCAAAATTATTATCTGCTATCAGATTATACGGTTGAGTATAATATTAAGCTTGCTTTGAAATGTCTTGATATGGATGAAAGAGCCATAGAAGAAAGGGTAAACTATGTCCTTGAGGCTGTGGAGATGAGAAAATATAAGAAAAAACTTGTGTCAGAGCTTTCAGGAGGGCAAAGACAGAGAGTTGCCATAGCCAGAGCATTAGCAAAGACACCGGATGTAATTTTTGCAGATGAACCTACCGGCAATTTAGATGAGAACAATACGCTTAGGATTATGTCCATTTTAAGAAAGGTATCTAAAAAATGTCTTGTTATTTTAGTTACACATGAGCAGAGGATAGCAGAATTTTTTGCTGACAGAATTATTAAAGTTAAAGATGGTTCTGTGGTGGAAGATAAGATTAATAATAAGATTTTATCATATATCAGTAGTGATGATACAAGAATTTATCTTGGAGAATTTGAAAAAAAGGAAATTATAAGTAATAACAGTTGTATTAATATATACAATGATGGCTCAGAATTTCCGGTTAAAATAAATATTGTTTTTGCTGATGGCAGAGTATATATAGCCAGTGATGGTGAAACAAAGGTTGAGTATCTTACTACTGAATCTGAGAAGGAATTAATAGATGATGTTAAGCCAAAGCTTAGTATGGAAGAGATTGATAAATTTGAATTTTCAATTGAAAAGGTTCAGGCAGGCAGCAGCAATAAACTGTCATTTAGTGAACTATTATCCATGGCTTGTTATAA
>CAZESO010000086.1:0-8636 GCA_964515325.1 uncultured Roseburia sp.
ACTTTTGTTAGATATGTTTAATAAAGCAATGATTGATGAATTTGTGAAAAAGAATCCAGTCAAAGGAATTACAATTACAAGAAATGAAGAAAAAGATGTTCAAGTATTGTCCTTAGAAGAACAAATATTATTTTTTGACACATGTAAAGGTACATTTTATGATAATTTTTTTAATGTTGCTATATCAACAGGAATGAGGGTCGGAGAACTAGCTGCATTAAGATGGAAAGATATAGATTTTGAAGAAAAAGTAATAAAAGTAACAAGAACTCTTGTATATCAAAAATATGATGAAGATAAACAAAAAACTTTTCATTTTGAGTCTCCAAAAACAAAAACTAGCTATAGAGAGATACCTATAAATCGACAATGTGAAGTTGCTTTGAAAAAACAATATTTTCAAAAAAATATAATTCAATGCAAATCACCTAAAAAGGTAGAAGGGCAATTTTCAGATTTGTTATTTACTACTAAATTTAATACACCATTAAATTCACAAATTGTATGTGAAGCAATTGAAAGAATAGTTAATGAAATTAATCTTACAAGAGACACTCTTGATGAAATGCAAAAGTTTTCTTGTCATTGTTTTAGACATACATTTGCCACCAGATGTTTCGAGGCAGGTATTCAGCCCAAAACTGTTCAATCATATCTAGGACACGCTACGTTGCAAATGACTATGGATTTATACACTTCTGTTTTAAAAGAACATTTAATGTCCGAAATGGATAAATTGGATGATATTAATGAGAAACTTGAAGGATATAAAGATGTGCTAGTAGAAGAAAAGTTTGAAAATATAGTTACTGAGAATGATAAAATTATTCGACTTAATGGAGATTCAATGGTGGTTTAATTAAAATAAATGGAGATTAAGATTTTAAAAAGCGTGTAAAATCAACATTTTTGAATATAATAAAGACAATATAAGAGTTTCTTACTATGTATATCAGGTAACGCCTTATGATTGGCAGTAGTACCTACATTAAAGGGAAAAGTATTTCGTAAGTGTGAGTTGTATTTAGTTTCGTTAGATGAGATTGATAATTTAGAATAGTTTTATAGAGACATGTTGGATAGAAAATCCAATATGTCGTTTTTCTTTGGATATAATACAAAAATAATGCTATTTTCCCTAAAAATTATCCCTAATGAAAAATTATAAATGTGATAAGATATATTTAAATAAATAAATGGAGGCAAATTGCATGAGACAAGTATTAAATTTTAATTATAAATGGGCTTTTACAAAAGAAGGTACACAGGTACCAAAGAATATAGACAATAGCTGGAACTGGGTCAATCTTCCACATACATGGAACAATATTGATGGACAGGATGGTGGTAATGACTATTATCGTGGGACATGCTATTATGCTAAGAAGTTTGCTAAGAATGAATTGCCGGCTGGTGAACAGTATTATCTTGAATTTCAGGGGGCAAATGCATCTGCTGATGTGTATTTAAATGGCAAGAAGCTTGCAAGTCATGATGGTGGTTATTCTACATTCAGGGTAAATATTACAGGGGCGATTGAAGAAGATAATTTGCTGGTTGTAGGAGTGGATAATGGGGTTAATGACAGAGTATATCCACAGAATGCAGACTTTACATTTTATGGAGGGTTATATCGTAATGTTAACCTTATTGTAGTGCCGGATTCACATTTTGATCTTGATTATTATGGAGGTCCCGGGATTGCGGTAACTCCTGAAATTAAAGGCAGTGATGCAGATATTGATGTTGAAGTATGGCTTACAAATGCTAAAGCAGGACAGGAGCTTGAATTTGTTATTAAAGCTGCTGACGGTAGTGTGGTTGCAGAAGGAAGGCAGAGTGCGGATGTTACAAAGGCTACATTTAAGATTGAAAATGTACATTTATGGCATGGTAGAAAAGACCCTTATTTATATACAGCGCAGGTTACTTTAGTAGAAGGTGAGAGCAAAGTTGATAGAGTTTCTACAAGATTCGGTTGCCGTACATTCAAGATTGACCCTGAAGAAGGCTTTATTTTAAATGGTGAAAGTTATCCACTTCGTGGTGTATCTCGTCATCAGGACAGATGGGGAGTTGGCAATGCATTACTCACGGAACATCACGATGAAGATATGGATTTGATTTGCGAAGTGGGTGCAACAACAATTCGTTTAGCACATTATCAGCATGACCAGTATTTCTATGATTTATGTGATGAGAGAGGTTTGGTTATCTGGGCAGAAATTCCATATATTTCAACTCATATGCCTGGAGGAAGAGAGAATACAATCACTCAGATGAAGGAATTGATAACACAGAATTATAATCATCCGTCCATTGTTGTATGGGGGCTTTCAAATGAGATTACAATGGCTGGAAAAAGTAGTGAGGATTTGATTTTAAATCACAATATATTAAATGACTTGGCTCATGAAATGGACAAGACAAGACCAACAGTAATCGCCGTAGTAAGTATGTGTGATATAAACGATCCTTATGTTCAAATACCGGATGTGGTTTCTTATAATCATTACTTTGGATGGTATGGTGGTGACACTTCCATGAATGGACCTTGGCTTGATAATTTTCATAAGCAGTTCCCAAATATTCCTATTGGTATGAGTGAGTATGGATGTGAGGCTTTAAACTGGCATACATCTACTCCAAAACAGGGTGATTATACAGAAGAATATCAGGCATATTATCATGAAGAGCTTATTAAGCAGCTTTTTACAAGAAAGTATATATGGGCTACACATGTATGGAATATGTTTGACTTTGGTGCAGATGCCAGAGAAGAAGGTGGCGAAAATGGACAGAATCACAAGGGGCTTGTAACATTTGACAGAAAGTATAAGAAGGACTCATTCTATGCTTACAAGGCTTGGTTGTCAGATGAACCATTTGTACACATCTGTGGTAAAAGATATATTGACCGTGTGGAGAATGAAACAAAGATTACTGTTTACTCTAATCAGCCAGAGGTTGAGCTTTTTGTAAATGGTGTAAGTGTTGGCAAGCAGACAAGCCCTGAGCATTTCTTTTATTTCACAATTTGCAATGAAGGGGAAAGTGTGCTTACAGCTGTAGCAGGTGAATGCAGGGATGAAAGCTTTATCAGAAAGGTTGATACACCAAATGAGTCATATATTTTAAAGGAAAAGGGAGCAGTTCTTAACTGGTTCGATATTACAGAGATTGAAGGATATTACTCATTAAATGATACAGTCGGTGATATTATGAAGTCAGAAGAAGGAAAGAAACTATTTGAAGGAATGTTGGAAAGTATGTCAAAGGGCTCGAAAGAAGGAATGATGTCAATGCTTAATTTTGATGACCCTGACACTATGAAGGGTCTTATGAAGATGATGGGAGGATTTACTGTTCTTCGACTTACAAAGCTTATGGGAGCAGCGAATATGTCCGCTACAAAAGAGCAGTTGCTTGGTTTGAATGCACAGCTTAATAAGATTAAGAAAGTTGATTAATTTGAAAAAGTATAAATATTGAAGGAGTGACTATTTACTATGGAAATGACATTAAGATGGTATGGCTCGGAATTTGATACAGTTACATTGAAGCAGATTCGTCAAATTCCGGGAGTTACAGGAGTTATTACAACTCTTTATGATACAGCACCGGGTGAGGTGTGGAGCAGAGAGCGTATTCGTGCAATGAAGGATGAAGTTAGTGCCGCAGGATTAAAGGTTGCAGGTATTGAAAGTGTAAATATTCATGATGCAATTAAGACAGGTGCACCTGAAAGAGATGAGTATATTGCAAATTATATTGAGACATTGGAGAATCTTGGCAAGGAAGATATTCATATGGTGTGCTACAATTTCATGCCGGTATTTGATTGGACAAGGACAGAGCTTGCCCGTATGCGACCTGACGGTTCAACAGTCCTTGCATATACACAGGAAGCAGTGGATGGTCTTGATCCTGAGAAGATGTTTGAATCTATTGCAGGTGATATGAATGGAAGTATTATGCCGGGCTGGGAGCCTGAAAGAATGGCGAAGGTTAAAGAGTTATTTGATATGTACAAGGACATTGATGATGATAAGCTTTTTGAGAATTTGAAGTATTTCCTTGAGAAGATTATGCCTGTTTGCGATAAATATGATATTAATATGGCTATCCATCCTGATGACCCGGCTTGGAGTGTGTTTGGTCTTCCACGTATTATTATCAACAAAGAAAATATTCTTCGTATGATGAAGATGGTTGATAATCCACATAATGGTGTGACATTCTGTTCGGGCTCATATGGTACAAATTTAGATAATGATTTGCCGGATATGATTCGTTCTCTTAAAGGAAGAATTCATTTTGCTCATGTTCGTAATTTAAAATTTAATTCACCAACAGATTTTGAAGAGGCAGCACATCTTTCGTCTGATGGAACATTTGATATGTATGAGATTATGAAGGCTCTCTATGATATAGGATTTGATGGACCGATTCGTCCAGACCATGGACGTATGATTTGGGATGAAGTGGCGATGCCCGGATATGGATTGTACGACAGAGCATTAGGTGCAACCTATCTAAATGGTCTGTGGGAAGCTATTGTAAAGAGTCAGAAACAAAGAGGGGAGCATAATTAGATGAAACTTAATAGTGCAGAACTGATTAATAAGGAACAATGGGAAGAAAAAGGCTATAATTTGCCAAAGTACGACAGAGAGGCTGTAACAAAGGCTACTGAAGAAAATCCATTCTGGATTCACTTTGGTGCCGGTAATATTTTTCGTGCATTTCAGGCAAATGTAGTTCAAAATTTATTGAATGCAGGTGAACTTGACAAAGGACTTATAGTTGCGGAAGGCTTTGACTATGAAATTATTGAGAAAATGAATCGTCCTCATGATGATTATTCGCTTCTTGTAACTTTGAAGGCAGATGGAAGTATAGAAAAAACTGTTGTGGGAAGTGTTGTGGAATCCTGTATCCTTGATTCGGAGAATGAAGCAGAGTTTTCAAGACTTTGCGAGATATTTGAAAAAGCTTCATTACAGATGGCATCATTTACAATTACTGAAAAAGGCTACAGTCTTGTGAATGGTAAGGGAGAGCTGCTTCCTGATGTGGAGTCGGATTTTAAGGAGGGACCTGGAAAGCCTGCAAGTTATATTGGTAAGGTTGTCTCTTTATTATATAATCGTTTTAAAAATGGTGAGAAACCCATTGCTATGGTAAGTATGGATAATTGTTCGCATAATGGTGATAAACTCTATGCTGCTGTCAGTGCATTTGCTAAGGAATGGCATAAAAACGGATTAGTTGAAGGGGAATTTGTGACATATATTAATGATAAGAAAAAGGTATCCTTTCCTTGGTCTATGATTGATAAGATTACACCCCGTCCTGACTTTTCAGTAGAGGAAATCTTGAAAAATGATGGAATTGAGGAATTGGAGCCTGTTGTTACTTCTAAAAACACATATGTTGCACCTTTTGTAAATGCAGAGGAATGTGAGTATCTGGTAATTGAGGATGTTTTTCCTAATGGAAGACCACCACTTGAAAAAGGTGGGATTATGTTCACGGACAGAGAAACTGTTGATAAAGTTGAAAAAATGAAGGTTTGTACATGCTTAAATCCTCTTCATACAGCTCTTGCAGTTTTTGGATGTTTACTTGGTTATGATAAGATATCAGAGGAAATGAAGGATACAGAACTTAAAAAATTAGTTGAAGGAATTGGATACACAGAAGGCTTGCCAGTTGTGGTAAATCCTGTTATTATTAATCCAAAGGAATTTATTGATACGGTGATTAATGTGCGTATTCCAAATCCATTTATGCCTGATACTCCACAGAGAATTGCAACTGATACATCACAGAAGCTTGCCATTCGTTTTGGTGAAACAATTAAGGCATATTATACATCTGAAAGTTTAGATGTAATGGATTTAAAGCTGATTCCACTTGTGTTTGCAGGATGGTTGCGATATCTTATGGCAGTTGATGATGAAGGAAAAGCATTTAAATTAAGTCCTGACCCGCGTCTTGATATTGTATGTAATTATGTATCTGGTATTAAGCTCGGTGATGAAATAGATGTGGAAGTGACTTTAGAAAATATTCTTAAAGACGAAACTGTTTTTGGTGTTGATTTATACAAGGTTGGTTTGGCAGATAGAGTATGCGAATATTTTAGGGAATTTATCAAGGGTGTAGGTGCAGTTCGTGCAACACTTAAAAAATATGTTGGTTAGTAGTAGGAGGAAATTATGGTAAAAGTATTAGAAGAAATTCAGGAGTTAGGTATTGTTCCGGTAATTGTATTGGATGATGTAAAGGATGCAGAACCTCTTGCAAAGGCGTTATGTGAAGGTGGACTTCCATGTGCAGAAGTTACATTTCGTACAGAAGCAGCAGAGGAGTCTATTCGTATTATGTCGGAGAAGTTTCCAAATATGCTTATTGGAGCGGGTACGGTACTTACAACAGAGCAAGTGGACAGAGCTGTTGCGGCAGGAGCTAAATTTATAGTTAGTCCGGGACTTAATCCAAAAGTTGTTAAATATTGTGTAGATAAGGGAATTCCTATGACACCGGGCTGTTCGACTGCAAGTGATATTGAGCAGGCTCTTGAGTTTGGACTTGATGTTGTTAAATTCTTCCCTGCTGAACCGGCAGGAGGCTTGAATATGATTAAAGCTTTGGCAGCGCCTTATGTTGGGGTTAAGTTCATGCCAACAGGAGGTATTAATGCTACAAATGTAAAAGATTATCTTAAATATAATCGTATCCTTGCATGTGGTGGAAGCTGGATGGTTAAGGGAGACTTGATTAAAGAAGGAGATTTTGGAAAGATTACAGAGCTTACACGGGAAGCTGTAAATATTGTTAAGGAGGCAAGAGCGTAATATGGAACTTAATTTAAAACCTGCTAATGAGTGTGCTTTTGATGCCGTATCATTAGGTGAAGTAATGTTAAGACTTGATCCGGGTGAAGGAAGAATTAGAACAGCAAGACAGTTTAGAGCATGGGAAGGCGGCGGAGAATATAATGTTGTTCGTGGACTTCGCAGATGTTTTGGATTAAAGACAGCAGTTATTACAGCATTTGCTGATAATGAAGTCGGTATGCTTATGGAGGATTTTATTCTTCAGGGTGGTGTTGATACATCACTTATAAAGTGGATGAAGACCGATGGTATCGGTCGTATTTGTAGAAATGGTATTAATTTTACAGAAAGAGGCTTTGGTATCAGAGGTGCAGTAGGTTGTTCAGACCGAGCAAATACTGCCATATCTAAGGCCACACCGGAAGATTTTGATTTTGAATATATATTTGGTACATTAGGAGTTCGCTGGTTGCATACAGGTGGTATTTATGCGGCGTTATCTGAGCAGTCCTGTGAGACTGTTTTGGCTGCCATAAAGACAGCTAAAAAGTATGGAACTATGGTGTCATACGACCTTAATTACCGTCCTTCTATGTGGAGTGCCATTGGCGGTCAGGCAAAAGCACAGGAAGTGAACAAGGAAATTGCTAAATATGTAGATGTTATGATAGGTAATGAAGAAGATTTCACAGCCTGCCTCGGTTTTGAAATCGAAGGCAATGATGAGAATTTAAAGGAACTTAACCTGGACGGATATAAGAAGATGATTAATGAGGCTGCTAAGACATATCCTAATTTTAAGGTGGTTGCTACAACACTTCGTGAAGTAAAGACAGCGACAGTAAATGATTGGAGTGCAATCTGCTGGGCTGATGGGGAAATATATAAGGCTAAGGACTACAAGGGTCTTGAAATAATGGACAGAGTAGGTGGTGGTGATTCCTTTGCATCAGGGCTTATCTATGGTTTGATGACAACAGGAGATGCCAGTGTGGCAGTGAATTATGGTGCGGCGCATGGTGCATTGGCAATGACAACACCGGGTGATACTACTATGGCTAGAAAGAAGGAAGTTGAAGCCATAATGGGTGGCGCAGGAGCCAGAGTTCAAAGATAAGAAGGGTGTAAATATTCACACGGATATTTGCCATTATGCTTTAAAATGAAGGAGAGATAAATGAGAAGATTTATGGATGAGGACTTTTTGCTGTCTACAGAGACAGCAAGAAAGTTGTATCATGAATATGCAGAGGTTATGCCTATTATTGATTATCATTGCCATATTAGCCCGCAAGAAATCTACGAAGACAGGAAATTTGAAAATATCACACAAGTATGGCTTTCAGGTGACCATTATAAATGGCGTCAAATGCGTTCAAATGGTGTACCGGAAAGATATATAACAGGTGATGCTACTGATAGAGAGAAATTTCAAAAATGGGCAGAAACTTTAGAAATGGCTATTGGTAATCCGCTATATCATTGGAGTCATTTGGAACTTAAACGTTATTTTGGATATGATGGATGTTTAAATGGTGAAACAGCAGAGGAAGTATGGCAGTTTTGTAATGAGAAACTGGCCAAGAAGGATATGACAGCCAGAAATATTATAAAGAATTCTAATGTTACACTTTTATGTACTACGGATGACCCGGTTGACTCTCTTGAATGGCATAAAAAGCTTGCTGAAGATAGTAGTTTTGATGTACAGGTTCTTCCTGCGTGGAGACCGGATAAGGCAATGTATATTGAAAAAACGGATTATATGGATTATTTATCCAAATTAAGCGA
>CAZESO010000087.1:0-8595 GCA_964515325.1 uncultured Roseburia sp.
GAATAGGTTTTTCCACATAACCATCAAATCCTTGTTTTTGATACATTTCTCTTGCACCTGAAATGGTATTTCCTGTTAATGCAATTATGGCACTTTCTTTACACAAGCCATTTTCCTGTTTTCTAACCCCCGCCAGTGTTTCTACTCCATTCATTCCCGGCATCATATAATCCAAAAGTATTACATGGTAATACTTTTTCTTTGTCATTTCTAAACATTCCTGACCACTATTAGCAACATCAATCTGCATTTTTGTTGATGACAATAAGCTTGTAGCAACCTTTGAATTCATTTTATTATCATCAACCACTAATATTCTTGCCTCAGGAGCTTCAAAACCAATTTGATAAACTCCATCTGCATCTATTCTACCTTTAAGATACTCAATTGTATTAATAGATGTATTCTCAATAACTTTTTGCTTTAAACTGATGGTAAATACTGTACCTTTTGTATATATACTGTCTACAGTAATCTCGCCATCCATCAAATCTACAAGTTGCTTCGTAATAGCCAGACCCAGTCCACTTCCCATAATTCGCTGATTTTCTTTTTCATCAAACCTGTTAAACGATTCATATATATATTCTAAATCTTCTTTTCTAATTCCAACACCGGTATCTGCCACTTTTATTTTGAGCAATATATAACCATCTTCATCATTTTCACTTTGAACCGTTAATATTACTGAACCTTTATGTGTATATTTTCTTGCATTATCAAGTATGTTAAGAATTATCTGTTTTATTCTCTTTTCATCCCCTTGCAAGACAGCTGGCAAACTCTTATCTATGTCCACATAAAATTCCAACCCCTTCTTTTCCATTTGAAATCGAACAAGTTCAACTAATTCACCAAATAACTCCTGTGTTCTATACTCTACCGGAATTATTTTCATTCTACCCATTTCCATTTGAGACAAATCCAAAATATCGTTTACCTGATTCAGTAATAATTTACTTGCCATCTGTATATCTTTGGAATATTCTTGTATTTCCTCAGTTGGATTGCTTCTAAGAATCATCTCATTTAATCCAATAATTGCATTAATAGGCGTTCTTAATTCATGATTTACATTTGCAAATAAAACATTTTTAGAATCTCGGCTTTTCTGTAGTTCTTCCTTTTGGAGAATATTAATTTTATGCTCCTGCTCAAACATCTTCATATGCGTTTTTAATATCGCACCGGAAATACATCCAACCATAATAACTGAATAAAATGCATCACCATAATATGCAGCCTTTGAAATCATTGGCACTACATAATCCGGATATTTATATGCTACATAATATGTAATACCATATGTAATAATGGTTAATGACAAAAACGCAACTAACTTAACTCCTTTAAACATTATAAATACATATAATATTCCCAAAGCAAGCCAGACGGATGCCCCACTATGCACAGCCCCACTCAATAAAAACATTGGCGGAAATACAATTACTATAATAACAAATCCCAACATCATAGCTGCTATGTTATATTTCTTATACTTAAATGTAACAACAAATATCACTGTCATAACTAAAAGGAGAAAGATAAATATAAGAATTAATATATTTGCAATATCCATTACAAAAAAACATTCTCCAATTGCAATGATTGTAGCAACTCCTGCTACCAGGATTATTGTACGTAACATTCTTTCTTCCAGTTCATAATCCCTACTTAATACTGCATTTTTTATTTTCTTCCACATTCATCATTCCTCCTTTCCTTCAATTCTTTTTTTAAGCTTTACCACCAAATCAACTGCCGACATAAAATCTGACATTTCCACTTTTCTTACTGCCTGAACTAAAGATTTTTTCAATGGTTCTCCACAATAGCTATAATTCTGCAATTTATTTAAGCTTTCTAAAATCGCATTAGCATCTAAAGTATACATAGCATTTTCCATCTCAGATATCATTTGATTAAATAATTCTTCAGTTAACTGCTCTAATTCCACCTCCGAAGCTTCTTCTTCATTTTTTTCAGGACATAAATACTCGCATTTACATAAGTTCTCAAAAAGATTTTCGTACTCTTCCATCAGTTCATTATGATGTTCTCTGATATATGATATATTCCCATTTAATCCCGCTTTTTCCAAAGCTGCTGCAATATCAGAAATTCTTATAGCTCCAATACTTCGCATCGAACTCTTCATTCCATGAACTGCTATAGTATAATTTTTCCAATCCTCTTTTTCATATAGCTTTTTTGCAAGATTGTCCGAATCTTTATACTCTCTGCAATAATCCTTCAACACACTAATATATCCGTCTTTACCATTACAATACACAACACCCTTGCTACTATCTATATCATTAGTTTTAAGGAATTCTTCCAAACCTGTAATATCCTGTTTTTCTTCCCGGCTTTTGCTTTCTAAAATATGTGCATCATTATAAATAATTTTCTCCGTTGGAATATTTCTTTTTAACACTCTTTCAAGCACCGAACGTTCTATTGGCTTTTCAAGGAAATCACTAAATCCCTGACGCAATAAACTCTCTCTTGTTCCCGCAGCCGCATTTGCTGTCAACGCAACAATTGGTACCCATTGATAATAAGAGCCCACCTTGCTACGGATATGTTGTAAAGTTTCAACACCATCCATTTCAGGCATCATATGATCCATGAATACAAAATCATAATCTGCTGATGCAATTTTTTCCAAAGCTTCCTTACCACTAAATGCCATTGTCACGTCAATCTTATAATCAGCCAGAATTCCTTCTATTACACGAATATTCATTTTATTATCGTCAACAACTAATACTTTTGCATTCTTTGTAACAAATTTTCTTACATATTCCTTTTTACCCTCACTGTCAGCATCATATAAACCATTCAACACAGATACTATCGGTATAATATAATATGGCTTATAGATTTTCGTGATTTTAGGATTTGTAACTTTTTTTTCGTCAATACGATCCAATACTACTATAAGCTTAGTTTTATCAACCAACTCATCAAAATATTCCTTATCATGTATATATTCCATATCACTTATAAAAACATGAGAAAATTTCTCTTTGCTGAATCTTCTTTGTAATTCAGCAAAATTACGGCAAATATGACACTTGCCATTAAGATTTTCAACCAAATGTATAATATTCCTGGTATACTCATCTCGTATTTCCATCATACCAAACTGTTCCATATCAATATAAGTTGCTACATTTATATTCTCTCTACCATCAAGTCTTGCGATAGGAGTTTCATCCACTACTTTATGTGGAACTACAACCTTAACTGTCGTTCCCTTTCCCGGTTTACTCTTCATAGTAATAGCTGCTCCCATCTTCCTTGCAAGCTGATGAGAGATAGCAAGTCCTAAACCAACTCCCCCTTCCTGACGTGCTCTGCTGGCATCTATCTGGCTGAAACTGATAAACAATTTCTCCATACTTTCTGCATCCATGCCAATTCCAGTATCCTTAACTGTAATTACAAGATTGATACCATATGTTTCTTTACGACAGCCTATCTCTATACTCACAAATCCTTCTTCAGTAAATTTCACAGCATTATCAACTAAATTCATAATAATTCTGCGAAGCTTTTTTTCATCACCTAATAATACTGATGGAATATTTGCCGCACAATCTACAATCAACTCAATATTTTTGTTCTTCTTCTTTGCAAAAGTCATATTTATCACGTCATTAATTGTAGATGTAATATTATATTCCTCTTCCTCCAGCTCTATCTTGCCACTCTGCAATTCTGAAAAATCCAAAATATCTCTAACTACAGATGTAAGATTTTTACCTGCCTGTCTGATACCCATTATATCTTCTTTAACTTTTTCTGGTAAATCTTCATTTAATATAATTTCACTAATCCCACAAATTGTATTAATAGGCGTTCTAATTTCATGACTTACATTTGCCAAAAAATCGTCCTTGCTGCCTTGAACTTCCTCTAACTGCTCAATAACACCTAATAATTGTTTACTGCCTTCTCTATTTCTCTTAGTCCACACATATACTATGAACTGTACAAACATTATATTTGCCATCTGTACCAATATATTTATATTATCCTGTACTGTAGCACACGGAAAACTTTTCAATATAAAACTATGATAACCAAAAATAATTACTCCTGATATAATTGTTGTCAAAATAATAATCTCATTACCATATAATCCAAATGATACAATAAATGCTATAAACACAGGAAGTATATTCCATATATCTTCCAAATTAATCGCATATATTATAACACCTATCTGCATAATAACAGTCACATAAAATGACCTAAAAATATAATCTCTAAGTTTTGTAACACACACAATCCAACAGCTTGATATGCATGCCAATAACACCAAACTTACCCAAGCTTTCCATTCTCTGTCTAAACACAGCATAATCATAACACTTGTAAATACCGTATATGCTGCCAACAAAAAAAACTCTATTCTTCTTTGATTAGCACCTTCATATGTTAAATGTTCCAAGCTACTAACCTCCCGTCACTTATCATCACTACATAATATCATAAAAGCATACCGGAACCTGCACAACCAGGCACCAGTATGCTTCCATTTTGTATTATACTTTAATATTTACCAAAGTTGCCATCCAATGAAATTATCTGTTCATTTTTATTAACTGATTTTTCATTTTTTTTGCTTTTACTTATATTTGTATTCACAGTAACACTATCTCCACTTAATTGGTAAACAGCTACCATCTCACGTACTCTGCCTGCCTGCTCAGCCATTTCCTGACTAGCCGCTGCACATTCTTCGCTTGTAGCTGAATTTGTCTGTACTACCTGTGATACCTGCTCTACTGCCTTATCAATCTGAGCAATTGCTGTTGCCTGATAGTTTGAGGCTGTAGCAATATCAGAAACAATATTTTCACTCTGTTTAACAACTGTTGTAATTTCACCCAACGCCACCGCTGTTTCATCCGCAATCTTAGAACCAACTGCCACCTTATGTATAGAATCTTCAATCATATCCGCTGTTTCAGCCGCAGCCGCAGCACTCTTCTCTGCAAGATTTCTTACTTCTTCTGCCACCACAGCAAAACCTTTTCCTGCCTCACCTGCTCTAGCTGCTTCAACTGCTGCATTTAAAGCCAAAATATTGGTCTGGAATGCAATATCATCAATAACCTTAATAATCTTTGAAATACCTTCGGAAGCTTTGTTAATCTCTTCCATAGCAACTACCATCTGCTGCATATCTACATTTCCTTTATCAACACTTTCCATAACCTTTGCCATTAATTCTTTAGCATTATTTGCCTGTGTCGCATTCTGCTTTGTCTTCTCTGCAACATCGTCAATTGACGCTGTAATCTCTTCAATAGCACTTGCCTGTTCTGTGGAACCCTGTGCCAAAGCTTCACTAGCACTGGCAACCTGAGCCGAGCTTGTTGTAACCTGATAAGCCGCATCTTTAATATTTCCTAATGTATGCAGATTCTGAAGTACCATCTGTCGCAATGCAATACCCATAAGATCGTGTTCTGATTTCGGCTTAACATCTATTGTCAAATTACCATCTGCAACTTCCTGGGCAACCTCTGCCTGATATTTTATATTATCAATAACCTTCTGGAAGTCACCAATTACTACACCAAATTCATCATCAGCAGCATAGTTAAGTGTAATATCAACATTACCTAATGCTAACTCGTCTGCCGCTTTTTTTAATTCCGTAAGACCTTTATTAATGCATTTTGCTATATAGGAAGAAAGTCCTATCATCAATAATGTTACTATCGCAAAATATACCCATGTAAAGATTCCATAATTAGACAAATATCTTTCCGGATTTTCAACTGTGATTATCCTTTGCGCAGTACTATAACCTATATACAAAGATAATACAATCAAAAATCCCATAAATGCAAAACCACCTAACAGTCTCAACATAATTTGTTTATTTTTAATATTCTTCATACCTATTCTTCTCCTTCTTCAACATTTTCTTCTTCATCAACCTGCTCCAATACATCCAAGTCTTCTTCTTTGATAAGTCGGTCAGGATCAAGTAACATTTTTACACTTTCTCCAACTTTTCCTATACCATAAACATATCTGTTGACTTTCTTTTCTTCGTTAACTCCAATTTGTGGAGGATCCAGAATATCCTCTTCCTTAATCTCCACTACCTCTGCAATTTTTTCCACAATCAGACCTACCACTGTCTCCTTTACATTTATAACAATAATGCACGTTCTGTCTGTGTATTCAATCGGTTCCTGTCTAAATCGAATTCTCACATCGATTACAGGAATAATTTTTCCTCGCAGGTTAATCAATCCTTTTATGTACGCTTCACTTTCAGGTATCTGAGCAATTTCCTGCATGACAATAATTTCATTGACATATTCTATTTTTAATCCAAAATACTCATTTCCTGATTTGAAGGTTACATATTTGTCCTGCTGTGTTCCCAATTCGCTCATATGCACCTTTCCTTTCTATGAAACTAATCCTGCCGCATCCAATATAAGAGCAATACTACCATCACCTAACTGAGTACAACCTGATAAACCATTTACTTTCTTTAAATAATCCGGAAGAGGCTTTACCACTATCTCCTGTTTTCCAACGAGACGATCCACCAATATACATATTACCTGCTTCTCAACTTCGATAAACACCAACATTCCTTCACTATTACTTGGTTTATATCCATGTAACTGATATCTTTCACCAATACGAATAATAGGATAACATTCTCCTCGAATCATGACAAATTCACCCCTATTAGGTTCTTTATAAATCATACCTTCCTGCAATCCTACAAATTCCTTTACCATTCCCGTTTCAATAACAAACGTTGAATTACCTGCTTCCATTACAATTCCGTCAATAATAGCAAGTGTCAAAGGAATCTTTAATATCATCTGACTGCCTTCACCCTGAGTGCTTTCAATTTCAAGACTTCCGCCTATGGACTTTAAGTTCGAAACAACAACATCCATACCTACGCCTCGTCCAGAATACTCAGTAACCTTTTCATTAGTTGAAAATCCCGGCAATGTAATAAACTGATATACTTCCTTATCCGTATATGAATCATCCGGTCTCGTCCAATCAAGTAATCCCTGTTTTCTAGCTTTAGCTAAAATCTTTGCTCGATTAAGACCTTTACCATTATCCTGAACAATTATCCAAACCTTACCCGATTCAGTTTTTGCCGATAATGTTACTTTACCTTTTTCAGTCTTTCCTGCCGCCTGTCTTTCATCCGGCATTTCTATTCCATGATCAACAGAGTTTCTTACCAAATGCATAAGAGGATCTGAAATATGTTCAATAATATTTTTATCAACTTCAGTATTCTCTCCAACCATCTCAAACTCTATATCTTTGCCAAGCTTTCTTGACACATCAAACACAATACGATTCATCTTTTGGAATGTATTTGTAAGAGGCATCATTCTCATACTCATAATAACATTCTGTAAATCAGTAGATATCTTCATCATCTGCCCAGCTGCTTTATTGAAATTGTCAAGCTTAAGTCCTGGCACCTTCAAATCCGAACTTTGCAAAACTACCGATTCTGCAATAACTAACTCACCAATCAAATCCATCAGCATGTCCATTTTCTGCACATCCACACTGATAAATGCCGATTTTTCCTGCTTTTTAGGCTTGTCCTTGGCGAGCTTTTTACCTTTACCAGGTTCTTTAGATTCAATAACGAAATCACCGGGAGCAATAGCTTTTTCTGGCTCTTTCTTGGCTGCTAAAACTTTTCCTCCCTGACCAGCTTCCGAAGCCTTAGATTCAATCTCCTCTATACTCGAATCTAAATCAATCCTAATCTCAGTTCCAAAGCTATCAAAGCCTTGCTGATATTCCTTAGCACTGCATTCACAGATTTCTACTTTTTGAATATCATATCCTTCTTTAACAATTTCACGTATATCATCTTCGCTACATTGTGCCTGTAATAAAATTTTAAAACCATTTTCTAAAATTTCATCCGCGCTCTTCTCATCAGAAATTATATCTTCCGGATAATGTAACAAATCCTCTGCAAGATCTTTTAATGCATATACAACCTTGTACATATGCACATTTGCAAGCTGTAAACCAGGCTGAACCGAAATATAAATTTTATAAAAATGACTTGCACTGGTCGCCATTGGTGCAATATAAAACTGTTGCGGTTCTTCATGCACATTCTCTGCAATCACTTTATTCTTTTCGCCATCACCATTCTTGATTGCTGTCAGAAATTCATCAATAGCAGTTACAATCTCGCTGGCATCTCCATCCGGCTGATCGCCATCCTGTATTTTTTCCATTTCACCAGTGATGAAATCTGCTACTGTAAGAACATGTTCTACCAAAGTAAGGTGCGGAACGTTATCTGGTTTTGATTCTCTCAGATAAAAGAATACATCCTCCAGCTTATGAGATATTTTCGTAATCTCATCAAACATCATAACGCCCGACGAACCTTTTATGGTATGCATGGTACGGAATATTTCATTAATACTATCTTCATCAAAACATTCCTCGTCCTTCTGTTCTAAAACGATTTCCTGAAGCCTTTCAAGCAGTTGTCCGTTTTCAAACAAGTACATATCCAACATGCCTTGTGTATTAAAC
>CAZESO010000088.1:0-8557 GCA_964515325.1 uncultured Roseburia sp.
CTCCTGTAAATGAATTTAAAATAATTCGTAAGATTGTTAAAAAATAATCGTACTGCTTGTTATTTTACCTAAATAATCCAAAAATATCAAGTCTATTTTGAAAATTATATACAGTAAATTGAATTTGAACTTGTTTTATGCTAAAATCAATAGACATTAATGAGCTTTACTTATATGAAAGGATATTTAATATGATAGCAGATTCACATGTACATACATACTTTTCCGGTGACAGCCAGGCAGATATAATGCTTGTTATAAAACAGGCCATAGATAAGAAGATGCCTTATCTCACCATAACAGATCATCATGATTTCGAGATTGATAATGGAAAATTCGAACTTGATTTTGAAAAATATATTTCCAAAATGACTGAGTTAAAGAATCTCTACAGTGCTACTCCCATCACTTTACTTATGGGACTTGAGCAGGGTTTAGACCCAAGATTTACCAAGGATATAAACAAAATTACTAATACTTACGACTTCGACTTTATTATAGGTTCTTCTCATGTCGCATACGGAATTGACCCATATTATCCTGACTATTGGCATAATATAAGTATTCATGAAGGCATGATAAAATATTTTGAATCAATTCTTGAAAATCTTTCTTTATTTGATAATTTTGATGTATATGGGCATATTGATTATGCCATAAGGTATACACCTGACGGACCACAGACTTATGAATATGCAGAGTATCAGGAAATTCTTGACGAAATATTAAAAACTATTATAAACAAAGGTAAAGGTATAGAAATAAACACTTCTAATTTAAGAAAAGGATTAGAATATACTAATCCTACTGCTCAGGTTGTGAAAAGATATAAAGAACTTGGCGGTGAGATTATCACAGTAGGTTCTGACTCTCATCAAGATGACGAAAATGGTGTAGGATACGGATTTGATGTAGCAAAAGATATATTACTTGATTCAGGTTTCAAGCATTACAATGTATTTAAGAAAAGAAAGCCTGTTTATCTTAACATAGCTTGTTTTCCCCCACATCAAGATTATCTAGCGTAAGATACTGAAAATCTTCAAAATGAGTATCTGGAAGTAAACTAAACTTACTTCCAGAGAAAATTCGACCTCAAAACCTCAAAAAAATGCCTCATTTTTTCCCTCAGAGCCGCCAATTTCTACATAGAGAAAATCCCTGCTCACAACACTGAGTTCCCCCTCTGACAGCACTCCTCCGATGTCATCGTCTATAATAGCTATTGTTGCCATAATCATGTTCTACTTTTTATTATCTGTATACATTATCCTCTATAATGGTATAGAAACCGTTAAAGAAAAAGATAAAGATTTCGTAAAGATTTTAAATGCTAATTAGCCATTCCCATCAATTCTTCCCTTGTAATCTCGAACGGATAATTCTTAAGCTTTGCCTTGTTGCTAAGTATATCCTCAACATTCTTGTCCATAAGCTGTGTTGAAACCTCCACAACACCAAGTAAATTCACAAGATACTTCCTAAAGTCGGCAGCACTATCAAATCCAAGCATTTCCATCACATTTTTAACATCTTCTGTATTCTTGTAATTTTCTACATAACCTCCAAGGAACATTCCCACAGCTTTACCGTGTGGTACACCCAATTCATATGTTACAGCATAGCTGAGTCCATGAGGAAGAGATGTGGCTGTATGTGTGATTGCAATACCGGCAATCATAGCCATATCCATTAATTTATCATATACTTCATCTGTAATCTCAAATTTCATTAATGCATCCTTAACTTCAGCAAATAATCTCATACCCTTCTCACTGTATGTTCTGTTTAACGAATTAGAATTGGTATTAAGATAACTTTCAACACAATGAGCCAAAGCGTCAACCGCTGTATTTATCAATGTATTTTTACCCTGTGTCTTTAAATACTTAGAATCAAGCAAAGCCATTACAGGATAAATTCTATGGCTTATACTCTTTTTTGTTCTTTTTGCATGGATTGTAAGTATGGCATAAGGTGTTACCTCTGAACCTGTTCCTGCTGTAGTTGGAACTGTTATTACCGGTAATGCAGAAAGCTTAACCGATTCATACAAAACACTTTCATCCTTATCCTTATTTGCAATCATCATAGCAATAGCCTTGCTGGCATCAAGGGGAGAACCTCCACCAATACCTATAACAAAATCGACACCCTCTTCCACACCAATATTTCTAGCTTTCATAACTGTCTCAATAGAAGGATTTTCTTCAATATCATCAAAAATAATATAATCAATCTTCTTATCTTCTAATACATCAGTCACATCCTTCAATGAGCCATTGGCTCTTGATGAATGTTTACCTGTAACTATCATTGCTTTCTTACCAATAAGTGCTATTTCATCAGCATGATTTTTAACACATTCTCTCTCACTGTATACAATTGTTGGCATATATAACATCATAATTTTAATCTCTCTTTCATTAATAATAATTTAACACCAAATCATTATACCCTTTTGTAATTATCTTGTAAATATTGTTTTTTCGTGGTAAACTATGTCGAACAAAGCAGAGCTTTATTATACACTTTTATGTAGAAAGATATATATTATGAAGATTATTATAAATTTTTTCAAATTAATAAGTAAGTTTTTAGCCAAGCTTGACAGAGACAATGTTGGTGCTTTTGCTGCGCAGTCAGCATTCTTCTTCGTTTTATCAATATTTCCTCTGTTTATGCTGATTTTATCAATAATCAAATATACACCTTTAACAGAGGAACATCTTATACGTTTCTTCAATGAATTATTGCCATCAGCATTGGCTAATTCTTTTAATAATGTTATTACTGAAACATATGACAAATCAAATATTGCTTTGATTTCTGTTGCAGCCTTAACCACTTTATGGACCGCCTCAAAAGGTGTTGCTTCCATCACATTCGGTTTTGAAAATGTTTATGGACAGGAACATGAAAAACGCAATTACTTCGTTATCAGACTCCTGTCCACTTTATATACTGTTATATTTATATTTTCTTTTGTTTTGGCTCTTTCCTTATTGGTATTTGGAAATAGTATTGCAAAAATTTTCGCTTCAAAGTCTGAACTATTATATACTATATATTCTACACTTATAGATAATCGTTCATACTTTGTACCAATTATACTCACATTGATTTTCTGTGGTGTGTATATTATTTCATCACCAAAGAAAACAAGCTTACTCTCTCAACTTCCCGGAGCTATGTTTTCAAGCTTAGGTTGGGTTGGATTTTCGATTCTGTTTTCTTATTATGTTGACAATTTTGATAACTACTCATACATATATGGAAGTATCACAACCATCATTCTTTTGATGGTTTGGTTTTATATATGCATATATATATTATTCTTAGGACTTGAAATAAACATTTTCTTCCGCCGTTTCTTTTCAAAGGCAAAGAAGAAAGCCCTTGAGAAGCTTGGAAAACATTAGTTTTTTATTTGTTCTAATGTTATTTCGTTATAGAAAAATTTCAATATTTCCTCGTATGTATACCCATTCTTTGCCATATTGTTGGCACCATTCTGGCTCATACCGGCCCCATGACCATATCCGCCACCAATAATTGTATATGAATCAACTGTATTATCTGTTATATTTTCATCAAAGACCACATATGCACTTGGCAGCATAGTCATATTATTTACATCCTCACCATTGGCTCTGGTTATTGTGTTACCTTTGATATCAAATATTGTTCTAATATTATATTCTCTGTATACACGAATTGTTTTATCTGTTCCATAGATTGTTATATAATCAAGCACACCGCCTGTATTTCGTGTACCCTCTTCAATCTTCTGTACAGTTCCAATACCGACAACATTCTCACTTTCATATTCTCCATTAGCATTCAAAACCTTTATATTGTTTGTATTTGCCTCATAAATTGATTGTACATTATCGTTAACAGACTCTGTCAATTCATCCATAGTCATTGTAACCTGCCATCTATACCATGGATACTCGCTATCAAACGTTTTAAATTCCGTTCTTATAAATGTATCAAATATGCTTTCATCCGTTAAATCCATAGATATATCTTTATCCGTCAATACAGTTCCTCTAATATATCCCAGTTCATTTCCCCATATTAATGCGTTTGTTGTACTTCCACATGAAGTTGAGAAGAAATATGCCGAAATTGCCTCTCCACCATAGGTCATAATCATCCCCTTTGTGGCATCAACTGCTTTATTTGTTGCCTCCTGTTCACCACTTACATTATAAACCTGATACCTTGTACTATCATCAACATGAGCACCATATTGTCCACAACCACCGCTTAAAATGTGTTTATATGCATAAGTTCTTGCACATACTGCCTGTGCTTTAAGTGCTTCTTCGCTATAACTCCATGGCATTTCACTTGGAACAACACCATATAAATATTCTTCTATGGATAATTCATTTACAACAAGCAGCTTATCATTTTCCGCTTTAAGTTCTATACTTCCTCTATATGCAGGATTTTCTCCATTTCTTCTTATACTTTCAACTATTAGTTTATCACTGGAACTGTTAGGAATAATTGTTACTCTTCCACCTTTCAAGCTTACATCCTCACTATCAAAGGTAAGCTCATCGTCTGCTGTATATACATCTGTCTTATCACCATATTTAACTGTAAAACCAGATTCACTGTGCACAGTAAATCTATCATGATACACATCCTCATATCCGGTGTTCATCAATAGAACTCTTATGTTTACAGCTTCAACATCTCTGTCAATAATAACAGATGTAACCTGATTATCTGTAACAATAAATCTTTGAACATCATATCCAATCACTATATCTGATTTAGATTTTTTAACCAACTCACCATAAACAGAATAAACCTTCATATCTTTACTGACTGCAAATTTACCCTGTCCCTCAATTTCAATTTCGCTATCAGTTATAGATAAAACCTTACCTGTCACAAAATTATTTTTTATTGTATAATTTTTAAGCTTCTTATTTTCTAAAACAATATCGGCTGTAACATTATTATATGATATCTCTTTATCATCAATATAAAACTCTCGCTTCACTCCTTCTACAAAAGCAGATATTACACCATTATCCACCGATATAATCCATGCATTTGTATATGTGACATTTTTATCAACAACATCAAGTACTGTAACTATCTCATCATCTCTCATCAACACTTCAACTTTTTTATCTATACAATAATCCAGAACCAAACCATCAAAACCGCATTGACCTATATCTGTTGTAGCAACCCATGGCTTTGCTGTTGGTACATTTGAGATTGTGCCAATTACTGTTACCTGTACCTGCTTTATATTTCCTTTTAAATCATAAAGGGTGCGTAAATCTTTATATATTTCATTCCACTCTTTAAGTGGTACTACTGTTGAACTTTTATTATTATTAACATAGGCAAGCAGCTTTTTATCGTCAATATCCAAATTGTCAAAGAGTTCTCCCAAATCTCCATATGTAAATGATTTAAGTACTTCCCTTTCAAGGGGTTTTATGTATTCGTTAGAAAAATACTTATCTTTATACATTATGTTTAAGTATTTTACATACCACTCATCAGAACCATTAAAGTATTCATCCTTCTGCTTTTCAATTTCATCCATCGAATGAAAAAGCAAAGCCACAGACTTTGCAACCTGACCTCTGTTAACTGCATTAGCCTCTATATTTTGTTCACTGTTCCCTAACTTATATGCAATCAAAATTCCCACCAATATCATACACACAAGCACAAGTACTATATTTTTTCTTTTACCAGTCATAAATGATTTGATTTTTGCTATCATTGTTCCTCAATTCCGAAGAAATATCTTCTTTAATTTTAAAAAGCAGCATTTCCATGCTGCTTTCATGTTTGATAGATAACCCGAAATGCCGATTCTGTGTTTTGAGTCCTAGCAGTGCTAGGTGGGCAACCGCAACCAAATCTTCTGCCTTCCACTCAAAGGAGGCTTGACATCCAACCGGTGATGTAGGAATCCCATTAATCAAAATGTAGGTTCAAAATTAACAGAATAGCCGAACATCTCAGGCATTTATCTATCTGCTCTTATTATATGTCCATTATATAATATTATTCATAAATGTTCAAGAAATTTATTATTTATTTTGTAGGCAAATTTTGGTTTTAACCAACATGTCTTTCAAATCTGCTAAAACCAAGAATTTCATCAATTGATTTTAATGCATCCTCAGGAATCTCAAAACCACTTGCCGCAAGATTATTTTCAAGCTGCGATGACTTACTTGCGCCTGTAATAACACTGCTGATAACATCTTTACGAAGTATCCAAGAAAGTGCTAATACTGACATATTTGTTCCAAGATCATTTGCAATCTTTTCAAGCTTTTCAACCTTATCAAGATTTTCATCTGTAAGAAGATTATTAATCTGCTTATCAGCCTGATGGGTTGCTCTTGAACCTTCCGGATATGGCTGACCCTTTTTATATTTTCCGGTCAATAAGCCCTGTGCCAAAGGTGAAAACGGTGTAATACCCATTCCATACTTTTCACATACTTCCATAATTTCATGCTCAATATATCTGTCCATCATATGATATTGTGGCTGAACAACTGTCATTGGATGTAAATTGTATTTTTCAATAATTCCCTGTGCTTCTGTAAGTCTCGCTCCGTTCCATTCTTCACTAACACCATAGTACAAAATCTTTCCCTGTGTTACAAGATCACTTAATGCTCTAAGAGTTTCTTCCATTGGTGTTGTCGGATCAAATCTATGGCAGAAATACATATCAATGTAATCCATCTGCATATTTTTAAGAGTTCTGTCAATATTCTCAAAGATATGCTTTCTTGAAAGTCCCCATTCATTAACGCCTCTTCCTGTAGGGAAGAAAACTTTACTTGAAACAACATATGAGCTTCTTGCATAATCCTTTAATATTCTACCTAAAAACTTTTCAGCCTCACCACCACTATAAGCATCTGCACAGTCAAAAAAATTCACACCTTTATCATATGCTTCTCTAATTGTCTGTTCTGCTATGGCCGCTTTTTCACTCCCTGCAAGATCTGTCATCCAGCTTCCCACTGCAATTTCACTAACCTTTAAACCTGATTTACCAACACTACGATACTTCATAATATTCCTCCAATAATTTTTTACTTATTTACAGATTATAATACTTCAAGTATACTTTAAGGCAAGATGAATTTTAAAGAAATTTCCAATTATAACACATATATTTTAAATCATTATTTATAAAGGAGGTAAACCATGAGAACTTATACCATAAAAGAGCTTTCAACCATGTTTTCCGTTCCTTCATCAACCCTTCGCTATTACGAAGATATGGGACTTTTAGAAAATGTTGAACGTACAGACACTAACCAGAGAATCTACACAGATGGACATATTTCCCGTTTAAATGCAATAAACTGTTTTAAAAACACCGGGCTTCCAATTTCCAAGATGCAGGATTTCTTTAGATACGAAAAGGACCTCTCAAACAATATTGAAGATATTATTAAACTTGTAACAGAACACGAGAAAAATATTAATGAACAGATTAAAAAAATGCAAAAGGAGCTTGCACATATAGAACATAAAGTCAGATACTATAATGGAATAAAAAATGCCATCGAAAGTAACAGTCCTTGGCCTTGTTGGGACGATTTCTCTGATGGAACGAAATAATTTTTTCAATTAAGCCTTTGTAAACAATTACTAATGTTCACAAAGGCTCAAATGTTTTATCAATAATTTAATTTGCTTCTATACTTCCGGATGTAGAGCCAACTGTAACAGTATAAGTCTCACCCTTAACAATATCCGGACTGCTAATAATAACCAAAACACAAGTATATTCTACTTCATACGAAATCACCATATTACCCTCAGCATCCTGAACAGTTACAGTTTCTCCTGCCTGTTGCGTTCCTGTAGTACATGCAATAACACCTTGTGTTGAAGATGATGAAAAGCTCTGTGCCATCATAGTCGTAGAACCTGTACTAACAAATGTGCCTCCATTGATTACAGGGCTTACGTCTGAATCTATTACCGAAGTATCACCGGCGGTTGGATTTGCTACATAAATATATCCATCAGAAATAGTTAATGTACCATTTGAATCCAATCCATCACCAGAAGCATATATTGTTATGTTTCCGCCTGAGATTTCTATATTTCCATTACCGGAAGACATCATTCCTCCGCCTCCAAACATACCATCTCTGCCACCCATTGTTCCACTGGCATCATTTCCTCCTGAAGCATTCAAGCCATCATCAGAAGCATTGAGTATCATATCGCCACCTGAAACATAGATTTCTTGTGCTTCAAGGCCTTCATAAGATTCTTCAACATTCATATCACAGGCTGTAATTGTAAGTGTGTCCTCTGCATGAACTGCATCATCGCCAGAAGCAAGTTCAAACACTCCACCATTTATAGTTATTGAAATATTTGAATGTAAACTAACAATATTTTCTTCTAAACCATCTACATAAAATAGTATTTCTTCATTTTTTTCATCAACTATCATTTTTTCATTCAAAATTTCAATTTGATCAACATCATTTTTCATTATTATGCTTTTTACTTTTGG
>CAZESO010000089.1:134-8549 GCA_964515325.1 uncultured Roseburia sp.
AGCAGTCGAAGACTGCGAATTAGCATGTCTCGAAGAGGCTTAAGCCCGCGATGAGCAGTCGAAGACTGCGAATTAGCATGTCTCGAAGAGGCTTAAGCCCGCGATGAGTAACCGAAGGTTACGAATTAGCATGTCTCGAAGAATAATATTGTATTTACGATATGAATATGATACAATCAGCACAATCTTAACTCTAAAAATCTAAATGAATTCAATCATTTTTCCAAAAAAAATTTATATTAGTCATATGTTATATGCTGACAGTACAACAAATTTGTTGTAAATTGAAAGTGAGGAATATAAAGGAAAAAGAAATGTTGAAAAGATTAGTAAAAGTGTTGAAGGAGGAATAACAATGAAAATCTATTCAGATATTGAAAAAAGTTTATTAGAAGCTATTGAAATGGAAAAGGGTAATGTTGCATTAGTGGAGAAGGAGAATATGCCAGCATTAACATATGAAGTTTCAGATAAAGATAAGGAATTAATAGATGAAATGGTTAGGTTGCGTAAAAAAGAGAATATATCGCAACAACAATTAGCTAAGATGACAGGAAATAAACAACAGGCAATATCAAGGATAGAGAAAAAAGATAACAGTCCTTCATTGCGCACGTATTGCGCTATTTTACAGGCTTTAGGCTATGAATTACAAATTGTAAAAAACTCTGATATGTGATACCATAATTATGGGATTACACAAACTAAGGAGAAGAAGAAAATGGGAAAAAAGGTATTGGGAAAGGTGTTAGCGGTTGCTCTAAGCATAGCTACAGTTTTTGGTTGTGTTTGGGTGAACACGCCGATTAATGCAAATGCAGAGACTGTGGAGGGAGCAGGTATAAATGTTGATAAGATTGATGGTGTTGATGATGATTTCATAATGGGGATGGATGTGTCATCATATGTTTCGGTTACAAATTCAGGTGTTGTATTTAAAGATTTTAATGGTAATGCACTAGATGCTGCAGGTTTCTTTAATTTGCTTAAATCCTGCGGAATAAATTATATTAGAATTCGAGTGTGGAATAATCCATATGATTCAAATGGTAATGGTTATGGCGGAGGTAACTGTGACATTGAAAATGCAGCAGTTATTGGCAAGCTGGCAACAAATGCCGGAATGAAAGTGTTGATAGATTTTCATTATTCAGATTTTTGGGCGGACCCTTTAAAACAAATGGTGCCTAAAGCATGGGAAGGTTACACGGTAGAACAAAAGGTTACAGCTATTTACAATTATACAAAAGAAAGCTTAACTTACCTTAAAAATCAAGGTGTAAATGTGGGAATGGTTCAGGTTGGTAATGAAACTAATGCTTCATTTTGTGGAGAAAATGATTGGACAAATATGTGTAAGCTGTTCAATGCAGGAAGTAAAGCGATAAGAGAAGTAGATAGTAAAATTCTTATTGCACTTCATTTTACAAATCCTGAGCAATCGAACAGATATACTAATTATGCCTCAACATTGAAGAATAATAATGTAGATTATGATGTGTTCGCATCATCATATTATCCGGAGTGGCATGGAACATTGTCAAATTTGACAAGCGTACTTAAGGCTGTGGCAAATGGTTATGGCAAGAAGGTGATGGTAGTGGAAACTTCATATCCATATACACTTGATGATTTAGATGGATATGATAATACCATAAATAAATGGACACATAGCAATCCGCCGGTTAGCGGATGTCCTGAAGCTTCTGTGCAAGGACAAGCTGATTTTATATCAAATGTTATTAATGCTGTTGTTAATGTGGGAGATGCTGGTATAGGTGTTTGTTATTGGGAAGGTGCATGGAATAGTGTGGGGAATCCGTATGTAGGAGCAGGGGGCTGGACTGAATCAATAAGAACTAATAATAAAACATTATGGGAGAAATATGGCTCTGGATGGGCTGCAAGTTTTGCAACAGAATATGATCCAAATGATGCTGGAAAATATTATGGTGGTTCGGCTGTGGATAACCAAACCTTCTTTGATGTTAATGGCAAGGCATTAGCCTCATTAAATGTGTTCAAATATGTGAAAACAGGTGCCACAACTACTATAACTACAGTTGAGACAACCACAACTACACAAGCAGCAACGGTGGCTACAACTACTACAAGTACAACTACAATAACATCAGACAATAATGGTAGTGTAAATGAAGTTACAACATCTCAGATTGCAGAAAATGTATCCACTGAGGAGACAACTTCTGTTACAAGTGAAACAGAGACAAGCACTGAGGACGAAACGAGTACAGAGGTTGAAACTACAAAGAAAAAAGATAAAGAAGAAAAAGAGACAACAATCAAAACAAGCACAAACAAGACAGATTTAAAAGAGGATTCGACCAAGAAAGATAAAAAAGAAGGAATATCTTTGATAGGTGTGCTGGTTGGGATATTATTAATTTCAGGAATTGGAGCTGTAGCAGCGGTTACTATTATTAAAAGAAAAAATGTGCAGGAAAATGGGGAACTGGAAGAAAAGGAAGAATAAATGTCATATTTTACAATAAAAATATTTGCTATTTTTTTTATGTTAATAGACCATGTGGGATTATTTTTATTAGATGGTAATGCAACATTTAGATTGTTAGGAAGAATAGCATTTCCGCTATTTTGCTTTCTGTTAGTTAATGGCTATTATCATACATCTGATGAAATAAAATATTTGAAACGATTAGCACTATTTGCTATTGTCTCAGAGATATGTCATGATATAGTATTTTATGGTCAATTAGAATTTAATAATCAAAATGTATTCTTTACATTAACACTAGGGTTGTTAAGTATAATCGCCTCGGAAAATTGTACAGAGCTTATTAAAGAAAAGCTAAATGGAGGAGTGCAAAAAATAGTAAATATTATAAGCAAGCTTATAATTTTATTGAGTTTTATAGTAATGGGTAATTTGATGAGGGTTGAGTATGGTTGGTATGGTATTTTGCTTATATATGCATTATATCTTACATATGGAGCAACTAATAAGCATAAAGTATTGATGGTATTGGCGATAATAGTGGTTAATTATATTAATATACTTTTGGAAAATGGTGTATTTCAAGCCTACTCGATTATGTCAGTGGCGTATATTTATATGTTTAGAGAACAACAGGTTGATGTTCCTAAAGCTGCGAAAATGTTTTGTTACATATTTTATCCGGCACATTTGTTGGTGTTGGGATTGATAAAAATGTTGTTTTTAGGATAGGAGTTTATTATGAAAATAATAGTAACAGATGCAAAGACAATCAGTAATAATGATGAATATTTTAATCCATTAAAAGAATTTGGAGAATTACAAATTTATCCTCTTTCAACTGAGGAGGAGATAAAAGAAAGAATAGTTGATGCTGATATAATTGTTTGCAATAAGAATGTGTTTAATGAAGACAATTTAAAATATGCAAAGAATTTAAAGTATATAGGTCTTTTTGCTACAGGATATAATAATATTGATGTAGAATATTGTGGAGCAAATGGAATAACAGTATGTAATGCAGGAAGTTATTCTACAGATGCGGTTGCACAACACACGTTTGCACTTATTCTTAATCATTACAATAAGATTAGCAAGTATAATCAGTTGGTTGCAGATGAAGGCTGGATAAAAAGTGATGTTTTTTCGCCATTTGTATATGATATGAATGAACTTACAGGTAAGACCATAGGCCTTGTGGGCTATGGCAATATTGCAAGAAAGGTTGCCAAAATTGCAAATGTTTTTGGAATGAGAGTTCTTGCCTATAGAAGAAATCCTGTAAGTGAAGAAGGCGTTGAATTTACAGAATTTGATACAGTTGTAAGAGAATCTGATGTGATTTCTGTACATTGCCCCCTTAATGAAGAATCAAGAGAAATGTTTAATGTAGATGTGTTTGCAATGATGAAGCCTAATGCCTATTTTGTAAATACGGCAAGAGGTGGTGTAATGGACGAAAATGCATTGGCAGATGCACTTAATAACGAAATAATTGCAGGAGCTGCCATAGATGTGCTTACAGTTGAACCAATGCAGGCAGATTGCAGACTTTTTAATGCGAAAAATATTACTATTACACCACATGTTGCGTGGGCTCCGGTTGAAACGAGAGAGAGACTTTTAGGAATAGTTTGTGATAATATAAGATGTTTTATTAAAGGCGAGCCCAAAAACGTAGTATCAAAATAGTTTGTTTAACTTGCTTTTAGTTGGGATTTGTTATATATTATAGGTTAACGAATAATGTCAGAATGGAGAAAATATTATGGCTGAAAATGAAGTTATTTCAAAAAATTTTATTGAACAGATTATAGAAAAAGATTTAGAAGAAGGGCATGTAGACCATATTACTACAAGATTTCCACCTGAACCAAACGGATATCTTCACATTGGACATGCTAAGTCTATATTATTGAACTACGGACTTGCACAGAAGTATAATGGCAAGTTTAATTTACGTTTTGATGATACTAACCCAACAAAGGAGAAGACTGAATTTGTTGAGTCTATTAAGGCGGATGTTGAATGGCTTGGTGCAAACTGGGAAGACAGATTATTCTTTGCATCAGATTATTTTGATCAGATGTATGAAGGAGCTGTTAAGCTTATCAAGAAGGGCAAGGCATATGTTTGTGACTTGTCTGCTGATGAGATTAGAGAATATAGAGGAACACTTACAGAGCCTGGTAAGGATAGTCCTTACAGAAACAGAAGCGTAGAAGAAAACCTTAAGCTTTTTGAAGAGATGAAGGATGGAAAATATGCTGATGGAGAAAAGGTTCTTAGAGCAAAGATTGATATGGCGTCACCTAATATCAATATGAGAGATCCAATTATCTATCGTGTTGCTCGTATGACACATCACAATACAGGCGATAAATGGTGCATTTATCCAATGTATGACTTTGCTCATCCAATTGAAGATGCTATTGAAGGTGTTACACATTCAATTTGTACATTAGAGTTCGAAGACCACAGGCCATTGTATGACTGGGTTGTAAATGAGCTTGAATATCCTATGCCACCAAAGCAGATTGAGTTTGCTAAATTATATCTTACAAATGTAATCACAGGTAAGAGATATATTAAGAAGCTTGTTGAAGATGGAATTGTAGATGGTTGGGATGACCCAAGACTTGTTTCAATCAGTGCTCTTAGAAGAAGAGGTTTTACACCTGAGTCAATCAAGATGTTCGTTGAATTATGTGGTGTTTCTAAGGCTAACAGTTCAGTTGATTATGCAATGCTTGAGTATTGTATCAGAGAGGATTTGAAGCTTAAGAAGTCAAGAGTTATGGCTATTTTAGATCCAATTAAGCTTGTTATTGACAACTATCCTGAAGGACAGGTTGAATATATGGAAGCAGAAAATAATCAGGAAAACGAAGAATTAGGCAAGAGAATGATTCCATTTAGCAGGGAATTATATATTGAGAGAGAAGACTTTATGGAAGAGCCTCCTAAGAAATATTTCAGATTATTCCCAGGCAATGAAGTAAGACTTATGAATGGTTACTTTGTTAAATGTGAAAGCTTTGAAAAGGATGAAAATGGCAATGTAACGGTTGTTCATTGTACATATGATCCAGAAACAAGAAGCGGTAGTGGATTTACAGGAAGAAAAGTAAAAGGAACAATTCACTGGGTAAGTGCAGCAGAAGCTATTAAAGCAGAAGTGAGACTTTATGAAAATATCGTTGATGAAGAGAAAGGTGTTTACAATGAAGATGGAAGTCTTAATTTAAATCCTAATTCATTAACAGTATTAAAGAATTGTTATATCGAACCATCGCTTAAAGATGCGAAAGCTTATGATAGCTTCCAGTTTGTAAGAAATGGATTTTTCTGTGTAGATAGCAAGGATTCAACTCCTGAGAATCTTGTATTTAACAGAATTGTATCATTAAAGAGTTCGTTTAAAATTCAGAAATAATTAATATTATAAAGAATAATTAGGAAAGGAGCATGCGATTGTATCGCATAACAAGAGATTTGAGTGATAATTTATTACAAGGACTTGAAAAGCTTGGTTTAGGTAATCTTTCAGGAATGGATATATACGAGACTGAAGAAGAAAAGTCAGAAAGCAGAGCAGAAAAAGTAGTAGAAGTACCACAGATTAAAGAAGAAGATTTTTTGTTTGATAAGGCATATGAATGCCCTGTTTGTGGAGAAAAGTTTAAATCTAAAACTGTAAAGGCTAACAGGGCTAAGCTTGTTGGCACAGATTTGGATTTAAGACCAAGATATCAGGGTATTGATATTGTAAAGTATGATTGTGTAACATGTAAGAAATGTGGTTATTCTGCATTGACAAGATTCTTTAATATAATGACAGAAACACAGGCAAAATTAGTTAAAGCCAACATTACACCGAACTTTAAAGGTATCAATGATTCGGGAGATACATATTCATATGAAGATGCATACTTGAGATATCAGTTAGCATTAGCAAATGCTGTAATCACAAAGACCAAAATGAGTGAAAAGGCGTATATATGTCTTAAACTTGCATGGATATTAAGAGGTATGATTGAAAATATTCCTGAAAATGAAGCTGACAAGAATGCTATTATTGCCAGATATAAAGCAGAAGAACAGCAGTATATTGCTAAAGCATATGAAGGTTTTACAGTTGCTGCCCAAAAAGAGAGTTTTCCAATCTGCGGAATGGATGGTGGTACAATGTCATATCTTCTCGCTGCTTTGGCGTCAAAGGTTGGAGATAATACAAGTGCTTTAAGATATTTAGGTGATGTTATTTCATCAAAGGGAATATCTGAGAGAACAAAAGAAAAGGCTCGCGATTTAAGAGAGCATATTAAGAATAATATTAAATAAGAAAACGGCTTGCCGAAAGGTAAGCCGTTTTAGTTTAACTATTTTTCTTCATCTTCATCAATGATATCAACAACAACTTCGTCAGTATCATCAGATTCTTCAACTTCATCAACTTCATCAACTTCATCAATGTCAGCTTCTTCAGAATCTAAAGTAAGTGATGTATATCCACGATTCTCAATATCGATATCATCAAAGTCATCATCAAAATCATCATCATCGAAATCATCAAAATCATCAGTATCTACTGTTGATTTGAATTTGTTATAAAGAACTACACCGATAGCTGCGGCACCTGCAACAAAAGCAGCACCAGCTAAAAATTTCTTGAAACCTTTCATTAAATATACCTCCTGTATTTAATATTTTAAATCTAGTTACATTTATTGTAATACTTTTTAGAAAAATTATCAATAGAAACACAAAAACTTCAAACAAAAACTTTAGTTATTAGACTTTGTGTGATAAAATTTATAAGTCTTGCATAGCATATTGAAAGGGAAAGATAATAAATTATATGAACGTACTACAGAATGGTGAAAACTTAATATTGAACGAAGTTAAGGATTTTAATATTGAACATATATTAGAATGTGGACAGTGTTTCAATTTTGAAAGAGTGTCTGAAATGGAATACATTATTGTGGCATATGGAAAGCTGCTTCATATTAAACAGGACGGAAATGATGTAACATTTTATGGAACATCTGAAATGGAATATGATAATATTTGGAAAAAATATTTTGATATGGATACAGATTATGGGGTTATAAAAAATTATTTAATAAATAATGATGAAAAAATTGTTTCTGCCATAGAAGATAAATGGGGAATTAGAATAATTAATCAAGAATTTCATGAAACATTACTTTCATTTATTATATCTCAAAATAAGCAGATTCCACATATCAAGCAGATAGTAAGAAATATATCAGAGAAGTTTGGTAAAGAGTTGGGTGAATATAATGGAAGAAAATATTATAGTTTTCCTACATTAAAAGAATTGGAAGTAATAACAGAAGAAGATTTTAGGGAATTGAAAGCAGGATTTAGGGCACCATATCTTATGGATGCAATCAGAAATTTGCAGGCTGGATTATCTTTTGAAACATTTAAAATGCTTAAATATGAGGAAGCTATTGCAGAATTAATTAAGATAAAAGGTGTTGGTGAAAAGGTTGCAAATTGTGTTGCATTATTTGGATTGGGATATAGAAATGCATTTCCTGTAGATGTATGGGTTAAGCGAGTTATGGAAGAAACATACTTTGGGCAGGAAACATCAAAGGAAGATATAATGAAGTTTGCCAAAGATAAGTTTGGTGAATATGGTGGATATGCACAACAGTATCATTTTTATCATATGAGAGACCAAAAGGTGAATAATAAAGAATAGTTGTGGAAAATTTGTGAAATTTATTATAATTTATAAATCAACAGTTGATTTTTTTTAAAATAAGTTGTAGAATACAATCTAGGTTAATTAGCACTCGTTAAGGGTGAGTGCTGAAAATAAATAATGAAAGGATATTGCATAAATTACATATGCAAGGGTGAGGAAATGAGATTAGTACCATTAGGTGACAGATTAGTTA
>CAZESO010000090.1:0-8548 GCA_964515325.1 uncultured Roseburia sp.
TCTGGCAATACATAGTCTTTGTTGCTGTCCGCCACTAAGCCCCAATGCACTCTTCTTAAGTCTATCCTTAACTTCATCCCAAATAGCCGCATCACGAAGAGATTTTTCAACAATATCATCAAGCTTTGCCTTTGAATGAATTCCGTGAGTCTTAGGACCAAATGTAATATTATCATATATGCTCATTGGAAATGGATTTGGCTTTTGAAATACCATTCCCACTCTCTTTCTAAGCTCATTTACATCCATTTTCCCATAGATATCTTCTCCATCCAACAACACATCTCCTGTTATTTTGCACCCTTCCACCAAATCATTCATTCTGTTCAACGATTTGAGCAAGGTTGATTTACCACAGCCTGATGGCCCAATAAATGCTGTAATCTGTTTGTCCGGAATTTCAAGATTAATATTTTTCAAAGCTTGAAATTCACCATAATATAAATTTAAGTCTTTTATAGAAAAATTTGACATTTATCTTTATCCTTTCTTTACTAACTTTTTAGCTAACAATGCTGAAATAGAATTTATTACTATTACAATCAAAAGTAAGACTACTGCTGTTGCATACGATTCTTCTGCATTCAAGCCTTCATTCCATAATGCATACATATGAATGGAAAGAGTTCTTCCTGAAGACATCAAATCCTTTGGTATACCTGTCACAGTTCCTGCTGTATAAATAAGTGCCGCTGTTTCACCTACAATTCTGCCTACACCAAGAATAACTCCCGACAATATCCCCGGCATTGCTGAGGGCAGAACTATTTTAAACACAGTTCTAAGCTTTCCTGCACCAAGTCCAAAGCTTCCCTCTCTAAAGGAATCCGGCACTGCAATAAGCGCTTCTTCCGTTGTTCTCATAACTATTGGCAATATCATAATAGACATTGTTAATGCACCTGCCAAAATAGATTTTCCAAGCTGTAAATATTCAACAAATATTAATGCACCAAACAAACCGTATACTATTGATGGAATTCCTGAAAGTGTCTCCGTTGTAACTCTTACCAACGATACAAATCTATTACCTTTTTTCGCATATTCCACAAGATAAATTGCTGAAAATACACCAATCGGAACTGCAATAATCAACGACACAGCTGTCATAATAATTGTATTAACTATGGCAGGCATCATTGACACATTTTCCGATGTATATTCCCATTGAAACAAGCTTGGCTTTAACGCCGGAATTCCCTTTATTACAATATATCCAACAAGACTTACAAGCACTAACATTGTAATCGCAGCTGATAAATATACTATTATCCTCAAAAACAATGATAATGGATTTCTAATCACTTTTTTCATTTCTTATCCCTGCCTTTCAAAACCGAAAATGAAAGGTTTATTATTAAAATAAATATAAACAACACAACGCCTGTTGCTATAAGTGCCTCTCTATGCAAATCAGTTGCATAGCCCATCTCAATAACAATATTTGCCGTCATGGTTCTTACACCAGAGTATATATCCGCTGGTACAACTGGCTGATTTCCTGCAATCATAATAACTGCCATAGTTTCACCTATAGCTCGTCCTACTCCCAATATTACTCCGGCAAGGATACCTGACTTTGCTGCCGGTAATGTTGCAAAAAACACACTTCTCTCATGAGTTGCTCCAAGAGCCAATGCCCCTTCATAATACGAATCAGGTACAGCCCTCAGTGATGTTTCTGAAACATTTATAATTGTTGGAAGAATCATTATTCCAAGCAAAATGGACGCAGTTAACACACCTTTTCCACTTCCGCCATTAATTTCCATCATCAAAGGAACTATTACCATAAGCCCAAAGAAACCATATACTATGGAAGGAATTCCCGCCAACAGGTCAATTGCCGGCTTTAGTATTTTATAAAGTCTTTCAGGACAAAATTTCGCCAAAAATACTGCGCATAAAATACCAATTGGCACACCTATTATTATGGCGCCGGCTGTCACATACAAACTTCCTATAATCATAGGATAAATGCCAAAATATCCATTACTTGGCTGCCATATTTCTCCAAGCAAGAATTCTTTAACACCTATTTTAAATATTGCAGGTATTCCATTAGAAAACAAAAATATACATATTAACGCAACTGCAAGTATTGATGCAGTCGCGCTAACAAGGAATACCGTTTTCATTAATCTTTCTTTAAATCGCTCCATGCTGTAACCTTTCCTGTATAAATATTCTTAACCTGCTCTGTTGTAAGGGAATCTATATCTGATTCTTTGTTTACAATCACTGCAATACCATCAATTGCTATAGCTGTTGAAGTAACTCCCGTTTCCGAATCTTTTAATTCTCTTGATGCCATACCAATATCACATGTACCACTAATAGCAGCCGAAACACCTGTTGAAGAATCACTTTGTTGTAATTCAATTGTTGCATTTTCATTTACCTTCTTATATGCTTCAACTAATTTTTCCATTACAGGTGTTACTGACGAAGAACCTTCAATAACTATTTTTCCTTCAACCTTTGTGCTTTCAAATGTTCCTGTATTACCTTCACTAATATATCCACTGTCTTCTACAACCTTTTGACCTTCTTCACTCATAATGAAATTAATAAAATCTTCCGTTACCTCTGAAACTTCATCCTTTGTTACAATATTAAACGGACGTGATACCTTATATGTTCCATTCTTTATATTTTCCACGGTAGCCTCTGCTCCATCTATCATAGCAGCCTTAACTGTATCATTTAAAGAACCAAGTGAAACATAACCAATTGCATTTTTATTTCCCGCTACAGTTGTCATCATAACATTTGTACTGTTTGTAATTTCTGATGTTGCTATTGTCTTATCAACTTTATTGCCATCTGCATCCTTTTCTTCAATGCCAAACAATTCAACAAATGCACCTCTAGTACCTGAACCATCTTCTCTTGATATAACCGTAATATCATCATTTACTTTCTTATCCTTGTTACCACATGCTGTTAACACTCCTAGACCTGTTACCATTACTAAACCTAATACTAAAATTTTCTTCATTGTTTTTCTCATTGTTTCTACCTTTCTGTCACCTCTTGTGACTTAACAATTTCTTTTCTTTTTCTCTTGTACAATTGAGATTATATTAGGTCAATGTTAAAGGTAAAATCATAATTATGTTAAAAGAATGTAAAAAAGCGTCGTGACCGACGCTTTTTACTTATTTAGAGATAAAGAATTTTAAAGGAGTTAAATCCTCTCCTAATTGAAATCTTCTATACAAGTCAATTTTTCTTTCATATGCTTCACATACTTGATTAATTCTACTTTCACTCATTTGAGAATCTTTTGAATATATGCTTTTTATCCATGAAACATCAGGAAGTTTTGTAATATCAACAAGTTTTCTATCCCTTACATACTCTAACAAATGTAGTTCATCACTTGCAAAACTTTCCGTTTTTATACTCAACATTTCTTTCATATTCTCTGGAATAGGTTCTTTTATAAACATACTTTTTCCATTATCATAAATAGGTGCCATTCGTACAAATTTCAAAGTATCAGCATCCCTTAATATGGACACATTGTTCAGATGTCTGTCTCTATTTGATAAAATAAAATCCGTTTGTATTTGATATTCCAAATCCATTCTTAATTGTTCTACATTTATACCATTAGCATTACATACATTTATAAAATGTTCGTAATATGAAATATCATTAGGTTTCTTTTTAGATGTTACAACCCCATAAGCTGACACTAATTCTAATCTTTCATTTGTAAAACAATGTGACATACAGCCATAATCATACTTAGCATCTTTTATCTTTACGAGATTATATTTTGTAAAATTATCATATCCTTGCAATTTATGAATTTTTGTTGCAATACATTCATTAATGCTTTCCGTTGAATATTCATCACAATTGCTTTTTATCAAAAATCGTTCTTCATTAATAATAATCCATTTCTTTTCCAACTGCCCTTGAAGTGAACTATTTGGTGTATATTGATATGTTTTGTTAATATTCGAATCAAACATTGCTTCATCAATTATTATTTCATTAGCAAAATTATTTTGAAATAAATTAACATCTTCCCAACGCAAATTAGACTCCAAAGGTTTTATCCAATAATAATCATTTAAACTTAATCCTAAATTTTTCAAAAGATAATCTTCCGAACTGATTAATCCTTTATTTTGAAGAGTTTCTTCAAGTTTAATTTGCCCAACTGGAACTGAACGCTGATTCCACCATTTTATTAACCAATCACCACTTGTCTGCTCTTGCAATGGTGCCAAATGTTCATTCCTCATTTTTTTTGCAAACCACAACATATGCCCATTTTCTGAAAAATCAGCAACTGTTATAACCTCATTTCTACGCATAATCAAATATTCCATAAATATTCCTCCAAACTTTTATGCTTAATTATCGTTTCCATTTTGTACTTTGCAAGTTCTTCTATGAACATTGTTGTATTTTTCAATACTTTACATATACGAAAATCATATTTTTCTTCTTTATAATTAAATTTCAAAAAATAAGACTTACTTTTCACATAAACAATACCTTTTACATCATAAGCTTCAGCATAAATCTCAAAAGACAAACTACATACCTTATATACCTCTTCCATGGATAGGCATAAATAACTGGATATTTTCTTTAAAACACGAACAGGACAATCATCAATATCTCGCTTACCATTAACTATATCATTTATACTGCTATATGGTTCATTTATATCCTTTGCCATTTTATACACACTAATATCATTTTTATATAAATAAAAATTAAGCATAATAGAATATCCTCCTAGATAAAATTATAACGCACTAGCGGTATATTATCAACCCCCAAAAAAGTGAGAGCACTTCTTTCGAAGTGCTCTCGGTAGTTTTTTATGAAATCAAATAATTAAATGATTAATTATTTATTCCCGAATATTATGCATTTTCTCTTCTTTTTGCTCTAGCAACTACTACAGCTACTGCTGCAAGTGAAGCCATTGCTAATGTCATAGCTACTGTTGTAGAATCACCTGTGTTTGTCTTTGATGAATCTGTATTAGCTGCATTGAATTCAGCTTCTGTAGCTTCTGAGAATACGTATGTACTAAAGTGCTTTGGTTCGAATGTAATCTTACCATCTACAACCTTAACGATTGCAACTGTTTCAATCTTGCCATCTTTGATTGCGCTAACCTTTACGAATTTAGCATCTTTGATAGCCTGCATTAAAGGAAGAGTAATCTTTGTACCAGCAACTGGCTGCTTACCTGACTTAAGTGTTAAATCAACTACTGCAAATTTTACCTTTTCACCTACTGCCTTAGCAGCTACCTGAAAATCTGCATTTGAAGAATCAACAGTCTTAACAACTAACGAATCATCCATACCTTCAACCTTAGAATCCTTCTGGATATCAGCAGCTTCTGATTCAGATACTACTGCTTCCTCTTCTGTTGTAGATGTAGAAGCAGATGGGTTGCTATCTGTTGTTGTCTTGTCATCAGAAGAACCTGTGCTAGGTGTTGTTGTAGTTGAACCTGTGTCTGAATCTGTGTCTGAATCTGTGTCTGAATCTGTGTCTGAATCAGCATCTGTTTCAGGAGTTTCAGGTGTTGGATTTACAACCTCTGCTGTAGTTGAAGGAACACCATTCTTTGTGTATAATGTTGCAACTTCATCAGCCGATAAAGCTTTGTTATATATTGCTACATCATCCATAAGACCATCAAAAGATGCATCCCAATAGTTTATTCCTAAAAATACATTTAAGTCTTTAAGTGCGCCTGCTGCTGTTGTTCCCGTTCCAACCTTTACACCATCAACATATAATACTGTAGCGCCTGTTGCATCACATGTTAATGTTATATACTTCCATGTTCCACAATATTCATCTGCTGTAGTTGTAAAATTATCCAAATATGCATCAGCAGTATCTGTAAAACCCCAAATACGTACAGTTGGGAATGATTTTCCAAACCAATTATCTGCAATGTTCATACCTGCATCTGTAGACAACGGTGCAAACACCATAGAAGTTGCACTATTTACTGTATCTGCATTTACCCAGTATGAAATTGTAAAAGCCTCTGTCAATTTAACATCAAGTTCAAGACCTTCACCTCTTACTCCATCTACATCACCTGTGAACACATATGCTTTATCATTTTTTCCTTCTGCATAAGCTGCTTCGCCTGTAGCTGCCTCATTCCAATAGTCTGTTCCATTAGTAACAGATGCACCACCATGTAATTTTGCTGTTCCTTCTTCACTTACACTATTTGCTAATGTGTCATCAAATGTATAGTATCCAACCAAACCATCATCCCAAGATGTTGTAGACTCATCAGCCATTGCTGTAACCACACTTGAGAAAACCATTGTTGCTGCTAAAGCAACACTTAAAAGTTTCTTTTTCATTTCTTAACCTCCATATTTCTGAATGTAATATTCGTTTCAAAAAACTAATTACATTATATATATATATATATATTGTCAAGTTTTTTTGTATAAAATGTCTAAAAATTTGACATTTTATACAAAAAAAGTGACGCCACTACTTTATTGCAGTAACGCCACTTTATTAACATCTGTAATTATTTAATCAAACTTGATAGAGTCTACGAAATCATATATTTTTTCTGATCTATCGTAACTTGCATATGTTGCTCCTTCTATGGCAATCAAATCTGAACCACTTGCATATGTGAACACATCAAGTTTAACATAATTGTCAACCTTGTTGGCTGCTGAATATTTGTACCATACAAAATCTATATCATTATTATTTGTATATGTAGTTTTTGATGTATAATTACCATAGCCTTGGCTCATTATTGACTCACACCATATTGTTGCTTCACTTGAATTGTTGAAATAATTCCTTAACACTGTAATGGTTATACAATATGTGTTGTTTGGTGCCATGTATGAAATGGAATTTACACCTTCTTCATATACATCAAATCCATCTGTTGAATATGTTACACCTCTAAACTCAACTGTACTTCCACCTACAGCTATTATTTCATCTCCTGAAACACTGGTTCCTCCATCTGCAACAATCTGATCAATCAATGCCTGATCTAATGCGTCATAATCCACTGATTCACTTTCATCTGTTGCATCACTTGAATCCTCATTTAATGCATCTTTCGCTTTTGACTCTTCTTCATCTGTAACTACATATTTGTCCATTAATGCATTTGCATCCTGAACTGTATTATCTACTTTTTCCTCTTCCTTTGGTGTACAGGCTGATAACGAACATATCGTCATAACCATTACTACCAATCCTATTAATCTCTTTTTCATTTTCCACCTACTTAATTATTCTTTAGTTTATTTTTATTGAATCTACTACTTTCTTAAAATCATTTGATAAAGTTCCATTAATATTAGCTCCAATTACTCCTATCATATAATCATTCTCAACAGCTAAATAAATTTCTCCTTGTGCTCCTGATGTCGGATCAACAAATCCATATATTCTAAATGAATATCCATTTGAACTTTCATATGTACCTGACTGTGTCATTTCTCCATACTGAGCCTCTAAAGTAACTTCCATTATAGTGTAAAATGAAGCTGCATCAACACCCTCCATTTCTTGACCAATAACAGCCATACTTTCAGTATAATCCGTACTAATATAAGCTTTCACACCATCCTGCTCAATAAAGAACGAATATCCTGTGCTATCATATGTCATTCTTCCATATTGCTCATATCCTAATGTTACATCATCATCAACAATATCATTGTTTCCTGAGTCAATCACATTTTGAGTCTCATCTTCAATCTTGTCAATAAGCTCCTGATCTATTTCATCATAATCGACATCATCTTGATTATCGTCATCTTCATCTTTAGAATCTTCTTCTGAATCTTCATCATCTTCTTTGTCTTCTTCATTATTAGCACCAACATACTTGTCAATTAATGCATTTGCATCTTCAACAACTTCACCTTCTTTTTCTTCTTCTTCCGGTGTACATGCTACCAACGAACACATCGCTACAACTAACATTATCAAATATAGTAATTTCTTTTTCATTTTTCCTCCAATAAACATCTTTAACGTTTAATACTGTGCTTTGTTAAAGTTTATATTTTAATTGTCAATCCCGAAAATAAAATTCATCTTCGAGATTGACAGCTTAAAACTTATTTATTTGTAATTAACAATTTTACCAAAATCTGGTTTAAGTGAAGCACCACCTACAAGACCACCATCAATATCTGCCTGTGCAAATAACTCCGGAGCACTTGCTGCTGATACACTTCCGCCATACTGAATTCTAATAGCTTCAGCTGTAGCTTCATCATAGATTTCTGCAATACATTCACGAATTGCCTTGCAAACTTCTTCTGCCTGCTCTGTTGTAGCAACCTTACCTGTACCGATTGCCCAAATTGGCTCATAAGCGATAACTGCTGTCTTAGCCTGTTCACTTGTAACATTTAAGAATGCAATCTTAATCTGCTGACGAATCCAGTCAATTGTAATACCCTGTTCTCTCTGTGTAAGAGACTCACCACAACAAATGATTGGTGTAATACCATGTTCAAAAGCTTTTAATACTTTCTTG
>CAZESO010000091.1:0-8481 GCA_964515325.1 uncultured Roseburia sp.
ATATAAGGTAGGTGAAGCAGAATGAGAGAAACTAAAACAGATGAAGAATTAAAGAATGTATCAGAAGAAGCTGTTGAAGTTAATCAGGCTGCTGATGATAATGAAAAAAAGAAAAATAAAAAGAAAAAATATACAGTAGAAGAACTTTTGGCTAATGATGATATTGAACTTGTTGATGAGTTTGGTAGAAGAAGAAAGGTAAAAGTTAAAACTCATGAAAGTAAGCTCACAAAAAGAGAAAACAGAATGGGTTATGTATTTGTTGCTCCTTATGTAATAGGTACATTGGCATTTTTATTATATCCAATGATACAAACATTTATATATATGTTCTGTACGGTTAGAATTGGTAATAAAAGCATTATTACAGATTGGAACAATTTTAAAAACTTTCCTGATGCGATTTATGCGTATCATACATTTACAACAGATTTAACATCATTGATTGGTAAGATGGTTACTTATGTTCCGCTTATTGTGGTTTTTGCGCTTATTATTTCATTGATGCTTAATCTTAACATCAAGGGTAAGGGTTTGTTTAGAACAATATTCTTTATTCCTGTTATTGTAACAAGTGGTCCTGTTATGGCTGATTTGTTAAGTACATCAAGCTCAATTAGTGCTGTTGATATCACAGGTATAACATCTGCATTACAGTCAATATTGCCAGCGTTTCTTGCAGATTTGTTGACAACTGTATTTTCAAATGTACTTACAATCCTCTGGTATACAGGTGTTCAGATACTTATATTCTTGGCAGCAATTCAGAAGATTGATACATCTCTTTATGAAGCTGCAAAGATTGATGGTGGTTCAAATTGGGAATGTTTCTGGAAGATTACATTACCAACAATTAAGCCGATGATTTTACTTAATGCAATTTATACAACAATCTTCCTTTGCCAGGACACGAACAACAACTGGATTATCAATCATATCAGTACAGTTGTTAAGTCAAATGTAAATGGTTATGGTAAAGGTGCTGTAATTGCATGGATTCTCAACATTATTGTTCTTATTTTTGTAGGTATAGTTGCATTACTCTTTAAAGACAGACCAGATGCATATGTTAAACAGATTAAGAAGAATAAGAAGTTTGAGAAGAAAGCTAAGAAGCTTGTTAAGAAGCAGGCTAAGAGAACTGCTAAGAACGCAGTTAAGTTTGAAAAGGCTTTACAGAAAGAAGCTAAATTAAAAGCAAAAGGAAAAGATTTGAGAGGAGGAAGAGAAGATGTCTAATAAAGAAAAGCTTGATGTTGTAAAGGCTGAGGCTAAGGCTGATAAGGCAATGCAGAAGGCTGCAAAGGCAGAAGCTAAAAAGATAAAGAAAACAAAAACTCCTCTTTCCAAAGATAAAGTAAGAAAAACGCTTTTAGGAAGTAAGGATGATATGGGGCTGATTAAGAAGATTGCAGTGTATCTCATTCTTATAGGTGTAGGTTTTATTTTTATCTTACCGATTGTATCAATTATCAGTACAAGTTTCATGTCATTGGATGACTTATTGGATCCGGGTATTACATGGTTCCCATCACAGTTTAGTTTTACAAACTATAGGTCAGCGATGAAGACTATGAATTATGGTAAAGCAATCAAAGACAGTTTTATATTGGCTGGTGTGCCATCACTTATTCAGGTTGTGAGCTGTTCAATAATTGGTTATGGTCTTGCAAGATATGACTTCAAGGGTAAGAAACTTATATTTGGTATAATAATAATTTCGTTTATTATGCCACAGCAGCTTACAATTCTTGAAACATACAGAATTTATGACTTGATTAAGTTTACGCATTCAGTTAAGGCATTTGCTATTCCTGCATTATTTGGTCAGGGTCTTAAATCACAGTTGTTTATTTTGATTTGCTGGTCATTCTTTAAACAGATACCAAAAGCATTATCAGAAGCAGCACAGATTGATGGTGCCGGACATTTTAAGCAGTTCTTTAGAATTGCAATTCCATCAGCATCAGGTGCATTAATAGTAGTATTATTATTCTCATTTGTATGGTATTGGAATGAAGAATATTTATCAAACTTATACTTCTATACTGCATCAGGTGACTCATATGGATATACACCAATTATAACTCAGCTGTCGAAATTTGACTCTGATTATAGTTCATCAATGGATGTTAATAATAGTAGTGATAGCAGACCAAGTCTTAATACATCGCTTAGTATGTGTGCTACAGTACTTACAATATTGCCACTTCTCATAATCTACTTCGTATTACAGAAGCAGTTTGTTGAAAGTGTTGATAGAGCAGGTATTACTGGCGAATAAAAAACAATACAGTTTATTATAAATTTTTACTAAAAAATGTGACTGAAACACGTGGGTGTTTGTGTAATCTGCATTGACAAAGTAGGAAATATATAGTAAAATGTAAAAGATAAAATAAGTATTTAATATTTTATTCACAAAAAACGAATTTGATTTTTACATATATTACATATTTGTAAAATTAATTCGTTTTTTGTAGAAAGAATAAGGAGGAAGGAAGAAATGAAGAAAAATCTTAAGAAGCTTTTAAGCTTAGCGCTTGTAGTAGCTCTTACAGGTAGCCTCTTGACAGCATGTGGCTCTTCAGATAAGGAGGAAGGTAGTACAGATTCAGGCGTTTCAAGTGGTGGTCAGACACTTAGACCGGTTGACACAGAAACACCAATGACTCTTTCTTACACATGTTGGCAGGATATCGAAATTGCTCAGAAATTGGAAGCAGAATTCGAAAGAATTTATCCAAATATCGAAGTTGAAGTAGAACAGTTCGATGTTGGATCAAACAACGATGAATTACAGGCTCGTGCAGCTACAGGTAACTTACCAGACTGTTTCTGGTTATTAGGTTCACCTGACGTATTTATCACAAATGGTTTACTTATGGATATGACTCTTCTTTGGGAAGCTGATCCGGATTCAAAGAATATCATCAAAGGTATTAATGAATACAAGATTGGTTACCTTGGAACAGACCGTAAGTGGACAACACCTGTTAAGTTTTTCCCAACAGCAGCATTCGTTAACTTGGATTTATTCCTTAGAAACAACGAAGAAATGCCAGATATGGATTGGACATGGGAAGAATACGAAGAAACAGTTAAGAACATGACAATGAAGGATAAGCAGACTGGTGTTCAGCTCTTCGGTCTTACAGAAGGCTGTACAGTAATCACATGGTATCCTATCGCTTCTGATAAGGAATGTATCGGTGAGTTCGGTTGGAATGGTACAGAGTACGATATGGAAAACTGGGCTTATGGTATGGAACTTGAAGCTGAATTTGTTAAGAATGGTAACAGACCTGAATGGGATGCTACATTGAAGACAGAACAGCTTACAAACTACTATGGTCAGGATATCCTTTATCCACAGGATTATGGTTACTCAGCTATCCACACAGATAACTGGTGGACATGGGAAGATTACTGGATTACAGATCCATGGATCGTTGAAAATCAGGTTGTTTTCGTACCTTATGTAATGCCTCATACAGAGGAAGCACAGGGCGGTAACTATATTGCAACAATGGATATGGGTGGTATCTCTCCTTATACACAGCATGCTCGTGAAGCTTATGAATTACTTAAGTTTATGACATGGGGAACAGAAGGTTGGGAATATAAGTTAGTTCACTACCCAGATTGTATCGAAGAATCTACAGCTACAGAAGATGAATCTACAAGTAGACATGTGTCTAAGAACAATATGCCTATCACATTAGATGAAGACGTTTGGGATGGATTCAAGAAATGGCATCCAAACTCAGAAACAGGTGATGATTTAATCATTGACTTATACGGCGCAGAATACGACAGATCAGAATACTTCGACTATTTCATGGAAGAAGTTAAGAATGGTACATGGGTATGCTACGGCGGACAGCAGATTCCTGGTTTCGATACATGGTTACAGAACATCTACTTCGGTAATGATGGACAGCAGAATTATGGTTATGATGGCGGTTTAGGTATCGAGCTTGCAGTTATCTATGGTAATGCATCAGCTTACGATTACTATCCACAGCTTCAGGAATCAGGTAACCAGATTAACAAAGAAAAACTTCAGGAAATTGAAGACTACTTAAAATAATAATTACTTGTTTTATAATTAAAGTTAAAGGCCCTACAGCAATGTAGGGTCTTTCCTTATATAATAGGAAATTGCGCCAACAGTGAGATGCATTAGTTTCGAAAATAGTGAACCAATGTCGCGACAATAAAAGCTAAAAAACTCATATAATCATCAAAAAACTAACATTTAGTTTATTTTGAAAATATGTTACTATAAATATATGAGAATTTAGCTTTCGGAGGTAAAACAAATGGCAATAAAAGAGATTTCAAAAGTTCAAGTTGGCGATATGATTTTAAAGTATCAGCTAGAAGAGGATTTTAACACAGCAGGATTTTCAATTTATCCTGCTGACATGGAGGAACAGGATAATAAATCTAAGTTTTATAGAATTAATTCGATGGTACAAATGAAACTTGTAGGTGACAAGTATCCCAATTGCTATGGACATGGTTCTTCTATGAGAAATGGTGAATCTTCTAATTTACTCGATTATCAAAGTCAGATAGTTGAGGAAACAGAGGAGAAAACCGTTGTTAAGACATATTTGAAGGACAATAGAGGATATGATGTTATTCATATGGTTACATATTATGAAAGTGATTTGAGCTTTGAGATGAAGAATATTATCAAAAATAGTTCTGATAAGCCCATTACACTTGAGATGATTTCAAGCTTCGAATTGGCCAATATTACACCTTTCATAGATGGTGATGCACCAGACAGTTTGTTGGTACACAGACTTATGAGTAAATGGAGTCATGAAGGTAGATTATTAACACAATCTGTTGAAGATTTACAGCTTGAACCATCGTGGTCAACATGGGCTGTTAGTACAGAGAGATTTGGACAGACAGGTTCTATGCCGGTTAAGAAGTATTTCCCATTTGTTGCTGTAGAAGATACACAAAATGAAGTGCTTTGGGGTGTACAGCTTGCGCATGAAGCTTCATGGCAGATGGAAGTTTATAGACAGGATGATGGATTACATATATCGGGAGGTCTTGCAGATAGAGAATTTGGACATTGGACAAAAATATTGAAGCCGGGTGAAAGCTTTGAAACACCATATGCCATAGTAAGTACTTGTCATGGAGGTGGAATTGATATGATTTGTCAGCGACTTACAAAGGCTGGCGAAAAATATCTTGAAGATATACCGGAATCAGAACAACATTTGCCAATAATATTTAATGAGTACTGTACAACATGGGGTTGTCCTTCACATGAGAATATTTCAGGTATTTTAGAGGCAATAAAGGATAAAGGATTTGAATATTTTGTAATTGATTGTGGATGGTTTAAGGAAGATGGTGTACCATGGGATATTAGCATGGGTGATTATAATATTTCAGATACCTTATTTAAGGATGGATTACAGAAGACTGTAGATGCTATCAATGCTGCAGGAATGAAGGCAGGTATTTGGTTTGAAATAGATAATATCGGTCCGGCAGCAAAGGCATATGATATTACAGAACATCAGTTGAAGAGAGATGGTTATCCGATTACTACATATAGCAGAAGATTCTGGGATATGAGAGATCCTTGGGTTACAGATTATCTTTCAAAGAAAGTGATTGGTACTTTGAAGGATTATGGATTTGAATATATGAAGATGGATTACAATGATACTATTGGTATTGGCTGTGATGGTGCAGAGTCTTTAGGTGAAGGCTTGAGACAGAATATGGATGCATCTGTAGATTTTGTTAAGAAGGTCAAGGAAGAGGTTCCGGGAATTATTTTAGAAAATTGTTCATCAGGTGGACATAAGCTAGAACCTTTGATGATGAGTATTTGCCCAATGGCATCATTTTCAGATGCACATGAGACAGAGGAAATCCCTGTAGTAGCAGCAAATCTTCATAGAGCAATTCTTCCGCGTCAGAGTCAGATTTGGGCTGTTATTAGAGAGAAAGATACTCCTAAGAGAATAGCATACTCTGTTGCTAATACATTTCTTGGAAGAATGTGTTTATCAGGAGATGTAACAAATCTTACAGCAGAACAGTGGAAGCCAATTGATGAAGGTATGGCATTCTATAAAAAGATTGCACCGATTATTAAGGATGGTTTCACACATAGAGTTGGACCAAGGCTTACAAGTGAAAGACATCTTAAAGGCTGGCAGGGTGTTGTTCGTGTAGGAAAAGATGGAGAGGCATATGTTCTTATCCACACATTTAGAGGCGAATATCCTGAATACATTGAAATTAAGTTGCCGGAAGGGTGTCCGCAGAATATAGAAGCAATATATTCGGATACAGATGTTGAAGTTGCAGTTGTGGATGGTGTGTTAAGATATAAGACAACAGACGAGATGAAAGCCATGGCAGTATATTTAAAGTAAAGAAATGAGAATAGGATGTGCTAAGCACATCCTATTTTCGTTTGCGTAATCGAGTATGAGTCAGCCTACTCGCTTACCATAATCTTTCATTTTAGGTTTGAAAATAAGTGAACCAATATAACTTAATACTAAAGCAGCAGATATGCCAACAGCACTGGCTTTAAAACCACCCATAAATAGTCCTAAAAGACCGTTTTCGTCAATAGATTCTTTAACACCTTTATATAGGGTATTACCGAATCCGAGTAATGGAACAGAAGCTCCGGCACCGGCAAATTCTATAAAAGGTTCATAAATGCCAATACCACCTAAAATAACTCCAAGAACAACTAAACCTACCATTATTCTGCCAGGTAGTAATTTGGTTTTGTCGATAAATATTTGTACAATGGCACAAATCAAGCCACCAACAATAAATGCTTTTATATAATCCATATATTAACCTCCAAATATGATTAAATACTTTCTATCACAACACCATGAGCAATGCCGGGAATACTATTGCCTTCATTAAAGCTTATAGGTGAAAGTAATGCGCCTGTTGGAACAAATAGTACACGTTTCCATTTTTTAGATGAAATATTATCTAAAATTAAGCTACAAAGAGTAGAGGCTGAACAGCCACAACCGCTTCCGCCACAACCGGTTTTCTGTTTATTGTTATCAAAGATTTCTATACCACAATCCATATGGTTAGAAGAAATATCAATATTTTTAGCCTTTAATAAGTCAATAAGGATTGTTTGACCAACATAACCTAAATCACCGGTAATAATTTTGTCATAGTAGTTTGGTTGTAAACCAAAATCAGTAAGATGCGTAAAAATCGTATCAGCAGCTGCAGGTGCCATGGAAGCGCCCATATTGTCACTTTCCTTAACACCAAAATCTACCATCTTACCAGGTGTTATACCAGTCACTTTTGCAATACCATTATGAGCATCAAGAACAACTGCTCCACAGCCTGTAACGGTCCAGGTAGCACACACTTTTCGTTGACAGCCATAACCTAAAGGAAAACGAAAAGTCTTTTCAGCACTTGCAAAATGGCTTGATGCCATAGCAACGGTTTTATCAGCAAAACCGGCAGCGATTGTCATTGATGCTAGAGTCAATGCTTCACCCATTGTAGAACAAGCACCATATAAACCGAAGAAAGGTATATTAAAGTCTTTAATTCCAAAAGCTGATGCAATGAGCTGGCCAAGTAAGTCACCAGCGAATATATACCTTATATCAGCAGGCTTTAAGTCGGATTTTTTTAAAAGTGTTTTAAGAGTATGTTTTTGTAGAAGACTTTCAGCTTCTTCCCAACATGTTCCTCCAAACATAGGGTCCATTACAACTTTATCAAAAGTATTTCCTAAGGGACCTTCACCCTCCAATTTGCCTACAACAGAAGCATAATTTGATATATATGGTGCTTTATCAAAACGTATACTTGATTTTCCAATATATTGAGTTTGATTCAATGCTATATCCCTCCAATACTATAAAATGTTAAAAGTATGTGCTTACTATATAATAAATAACTCCGGCAATCCATGAAGATACAATACCATAGAGTATTACAGGACCGGCGATGGTAAAGAGCTTACAACCAATACCAAAGACCTGACCTTCTTGTTTATATTCAATAGCAGCTGAAGCTACTGAATTTGCAAAACCGGTGATAGGAACTAAACTGCCTGCACCGGCAAAGTTACCTAGTCTGCTATAAAGATTAAGTCCGGTTAAGATTACTGAACTGCCAACAAGGATAATGGTTAAAATGCTTGAAGCGTTTTCTTTGCTTATATCAAGAGAGATAAGATAATTTAATATAACTTGTCCGATAGTACAGATTATACCACCTACGAAGAATGCCTTTAGCATATTTTTGGCAAGACTGGCAGTAGGGGTAACTTGTTTTACATATTCTGAATATTCTTGATTATTCATTTCATTATGACCTCCGTTATAGATTAAAATATTATATTTCAAAATAGAAAAGCGAACCTAAAAATTTTCCTAAAGCAGCTGATAGGACAATTAGTCCTAAGTGTGAGTTAAG
>CAZESO010000092.1:0-5069 GCA_964515325.1 uncultured Roseburia sp.
AATAATTATGTAATTATTCTTCCGCTTAGTAATTTTTTTGATCTGATACGAACATTAATTAGAAATCTGTGTCCATGTATGCTTATGAGCCCTATTTCGGTGGCTCAGTACATTGACCCATCCTTCCCTAAGTTTGACCTTGTTATTTTTGATGAGGCTTCACAGCTTCCTACTTCAACAGCAGTTGGTACCATTGCAAGAGGTGAAAATGTTGTTATCGTAGGTGACCCTAAGCAGTTACCTCCAACAAGCTTCTTCTCTGCAAATCAGGTGGATGAAGAGAATATGGAAAAAGAAGATTTGGAAAGCCTCCTTGACGATTGTCTTGCGATTTCTATGCCTCAGGAGCATTTGAAATGGCATTATCGTTCTCGACACGAAAGCCTTATTGCATACAGCAATATGAAATATTACGACAACAAGCTTTATACATTCCCTTCGCCAAGAGATTTGGTGTCGGAGGTTAAGCTTGTACCTATAGAAGGCTTCTATGATAAGGGTAAGACAAAGCAGAATAAGGCAGAAGCAGAGGCTATTGTGGCTGAAATTATCAGAAGATTGCAGGATGAGAAGCTTCGTAATGACAGTATTGGTGTTGTTACCTTTAGTTCTGTTCAGCAGAATCTCATCGATGATATGCTTTATGAAGAGTTCAAGAAATATCCTGAGCTTGAAGCATTTGACAGGAATTCTAAGGAACCTATATTTATCAAAAACCTTGAAAATGTTCAGGGTGATGAGCGAGATGTAATATTATTCTCAATTGGTTATGGTCCTGATAAGGATGGTAAGGTTTCTATGAACTTTGGTCCACTTAATCGTGATGGTGGTTGGAGACGACTTAATGTTGCCATCTCAAGAGCAAGAAAGAGTATGGTTGTGTATTCGGTTCTTCGTTCAGACCAGATTGATTTAAGCCGTACACGTTCGGAAGGTGTTGCCGGTCTTAAAGGCTTCCTTGAGTTTGCAGAGCATGGTAAGAACATGCTTGCAACCCGCGCAGGAAGTACAGCTAAGGCACAGGATCATCTCATTGAAGAAATTGCAGAGGCAATCTTTAACATGGGATATGATGTTAAGTGCAACATTGGTTGTTCAGAGTACAAGATGGACATTGGTGTAGTTAATCCAAAGGATAAGGAAACATATATTTTAGGTATTCTTATTGATGGCGAAAATTGCAAGGAAACAGCTACTGCAAGAGACAGATTTGTTTCGCAGACCGGAGTTCTTGAAGGACTTGGCTGGTCAGTAATGCGTATCTGGACACTTGATTGGCTTGACGACCCTGAAAGAGTTAAGAAAGAAATAAAAGCTACTATTGACAATATGCCTGAAAAGGTGGAGATGGCAGACGGTGCCAATGCAGGATGTGAATTGAAGGATGTTGCCGGCGGAGTGAATTCTGAGGAGGAGAATGCTAATGTAACTGCAAGTGCTGATGTTAATAATGCTATTGTGGCTTCAGATGAAAAAGGACAAAAAGGGACAGAAAAGGAGATTGACACGGAGAAAAAGGGAGATGAAGGGACAGAAAAGGAGATAAATGTAGGACAAGAAGCTAAGAAAAACTATGTTTCAGCTAACATAGGAGTCCAAGGAACAACAGAAGACTTCTATACAGAAGCAACATTTCCAAAGATTGTAGCTGCTACAAAGGAGATTGTTGATACAGAAGCACCAATCAGCAGAAAATATCTTATGAAGAAGGTATACGCAGCTTGGGGAATTACCAGAGGTGGAGGAAGAGTCGATGGCATATTTGCCAGCATAATGAAAGAACTGAACATCAAGTTTACAGGTGATGATGACAGAATCTTTGTATGGAAAAAAGAACAAGTTCCAGAAAGCTACCCAGAGTATCGTGTGGAAGATGCAGCCGGTAATAAGAGAAGCATGGATGATATTCCATCAGAAGAAATCATACTTGCAATAAAGGAAGTTCTTGATGAACAGATTAGCTTGTCAGAAGCAGATTTAATCAAGGAGACTGCTAAGAAGTTTGGCTATGCAAGACTTGGTAGTGTTATTGAAAATGTGGTTAAGTTTGCTATAAATAAAGCTATGGAGCAGGGTGTTATAGGCAAGCTTGAGAATGGAAATGTGGTGAAGAGGTAAGGCGGAAAGGTATTGCAGTTCTTTGGTTTTGTAATTAAGTAGCTATAATTGTCAAATTTTGGGGAAGGATTAAATAGATTTTGATTGCATAATAATTATTAAACTAGTATAATGACTCCTGTAGTTTTCTACATTGTTGCATGATCAGTGTATGTGAACTATATGAAGGAGGAGTAATAGATGAATAAATTAATTAAAGGGTTATGTTCGAAAGTATTATGTGGTGTATTAGTTATGGCGTTATGCATGTCTAATATCACATTCGAAGCATTAGCAGAATCTGCCAAAAAGGTATCATATACTGGTTCGAAACAGTATATGAGTGGGCAGTATTATGAAAATTTAACAAATGTTAAACTCACCGGTGACGCAAGAAAGGATATCGTTGCGGTTGCCTTGTCACAAGTTGGTTATCGTGAGGGCAATGACAAAGATGGCTTTTCAGGAGAAACAAAAGGTTCAAAAAACTATACCGAATATGGAAGATGGAATTATGAAGTTAATAGTGGCATGGGCGGCTCGCTAAATCACTATTGGTGTGCAAGTTTTGTCGCATGGTGCGCACGTTGTGCCAACATTCCTACTAGTGTTGTTAACAACTCGGCAAGTGCAAAGGATATTACAAATAGTTGTTCCAAAACATATACAGTAAACGATGTTAAAAATGGAACCTATACACCACAGTCTGGTGATCTTATATACTATGATTATAGTCATGTGGGAATCGTAGTAAGTTATAACAGTTCAACACAGACATTAACTACGGTTGAAGGTAATTCAGGTAGTGATGATGGTACAAATAATGGTTATTTTGTTACTAAAAAGAATAATGTGTCTCTTACTAATTCAAAGATTTCATTTTTTGGTAGTTTAGATGGTTCAACTTCACAAAAAGCGACTGGTTCTTCAACTCTAAATATTAATATGACAAGTGTACCATCATCAATTGATAAGGGAAGTTCATTCAATCTTGTAGGTACAGTGTCTTCTAATTATAAAATTACATCCGTTAAAGGATATATAATGAAGGGTTCAACAACGGTTCAATCGGCATCTTGTGTACCAAACAGCACTTCGTTAGCTATTAAGTCCAGTGTTATAAATTCAAATTTAAAGTTTGGTTCATTGGCAGAGGGTACATATACATTGAAGATTGTTGCAACTGACAGCTCCAATAAGTCTTATACATATACAAAGAGTTTTACTGTAAAGGCTTCAACTTTAAATATTAATATGACAAGTGTACCATCATCAATTAACAAGGGAAGTTCGTTCAATCTTGTAGGTACAGTGTCTTCTAATTATAAAATTACATCCGTTAAAGGATATATAATGAAGGGTTCAACAACGGTTCAATCGGCGTCTTGTGTACCAAACAGCACTTCGTTAGCTATTAAGTCTAGTGTTATAAATTCAAATTTAAAGTTTGGTTCATTGGCAAAGGGTACATATACATTGAAGATTGTTGCAACTGATAGTTCTAATAAGTCTTATACATATACAAAGAGCTTTACTGTTAAATAACATAAAAATAAGTGATTAAATAGTTAGCTGATCATGCAATTAACACTAAACCATCCCGAGAGTATAATTAATATACTTGGGATGGTTTCATTTTTTTACTTATATAAAGGACATTTAAAAGGGATATAATGTCAAAAATAATGTCCTAACCAAAAGAAATTTAAGGTAATAAAGAAGTATTAATTAACAAAAAAGAAACTATGTGTTAAAATTGATGATTATAGGGAATGTAAATATGCAGGAGAACAATATAATAAGGAGAAGGTCAAAATGAACATCAAAATAACAATAAAGCAGCTAGGCAAGAAGCGTAGCAAGATAGCTGACAAAGATTTTACATTAGTAAACAAGCCTGCGACAGTAGAAGAACTTATCAAAGAATCCGTACATACCTGTGTTGCTGAATATAATTTAAGAGTGAGAAATAAGGAAGGCGTAGGCCCTCTCAGCGAAGAGCAGATTTCAAATATGAGTGAAATTGGTAAAATAGCTTTCGGCATTAATTATGGTGGCAAGGAAGCCAATGAAGAGGAAGCTGTGGCGGTTGCAGTGCAGGCATTTGAGGATGGACTGGTTAGGATATTTAAAGGTGAAGAAGAACTTACAGAGCTTGGACAAAGCATTGATATAAAAGAAAATGATTTGCTTACATTTATAAGGCTTACAATGTTAGCAGGTAGGATGTTTTAGATAAAATAAGGAATGGAGAAGTACAATGGGAGAATTTAAACAGGAAGAATTAGTTAAAATGTATGAGGAAGAGCTTAAACAGAGAGATATGAAGTTTAAGTCAAAGCTTAATGAAAAACAAAGAGAGTTTATTGCAGAGGTAGAAGATTACAAGAATTCGAAAAAATCCCAGTATAATGAAGAGTTTATGGAAGGCTTTAACAAGGGAAAATATAAAAAGCCTTCGGACTTTATAGAAGATAAGCTTGAGTGGATTTTTGACGGATACATATTTAGAAGATTTAAGGATGCGTTGTGTCATGCAGTTGATAATTCAAGAAGCTGGGCGTACTCGACTTCATATTATAGACGTTCTTTTAGAAGTTCAACATATTATGTAGATAGAATTTTTTCGATTATTTATGAGTTTCATAAGCAGATGACTATTGATAAGGATGTGGCAGATATTCTTAATCTGAATCTGTCAGATAAGGAAAAGGCACATTTTGATGAAAGAAGAGACTGGAAGCTATGCGGTTGCAGTGAATTGGCTATTGCCTATGAGCTTGATTGTAATAATGAGAAGGTAATGGATGCTGTCAGAGATATTATAAATGGTGATAGTGAGATACCTTTACAGAGATTTATTTTAAGGGGTATTGTTAAGAGTAATAATGCCGAAATGCATGAATTATTGGGACAGCTTCTTCTGGCGGCAAGATTGCAGGAGGGGCTTAGACAGAGTATCTGTGAATGTA
>CAZESO010000092.1:5079-8456 GCA_964515325.1 uncultured Roseburia sp.
CAGCATTTAAGAGTCTGTTGAAGGTGGTAAGCGAGAATAATCTTATTAGATTTTCTTCCATTAAGCGAGCGGTTGGCGTATGGCTTGGTCTGATAGAGCCTGATGCAAAGGCACTTGAGAGAATAAGCAATAAGAGTATTGAGCTTATTTTAGAATGTTTAGAGGATAGAAATATTGCAGAGGAATATATAAAGAGTGAGGACTGTATGAAGATTTACATCGGATTATGGTCTATGGCTGTTTATAATTCTGTTGATGCAGTGGAAAAAGTAAAAGAAATGTCTAAGACAGGAACACATCATCAGGTGCTTACCGCAGGATACTTCTGTGACAACCTTGATAATAGGGAATTGGCTCATGATTTGGCAAAGACTGTTATAAAAGACCATAAGGATGAACAGGATATTTTGGCTGTTTATATGAGACATTTTATGTATAGTGGTGCATGGTTTGGAAGTGGAAATTATAATGAAAATGCAGACAAAGATAAATATTTTGAAAATGAAGAAGAAATTAAAGAATTTTATGAAATAATGTTACATATATACAATGAAATATCAGGTAAATCAGTGGATTTCTCACCATGCATTTTCCCTTGGTATTCAGCTTCATTAAGAAAAACTAATGTTATTGAAAATCTCTGTCGTCTTGCAGTAATGTTAAATGATACAGAGAAAATGGACTTCGTATGTGGATTGCTCAAAGAGTGTGAAACAAGTAACAGAGCAAGATGTGTGTCAATGGTTTTGGGTAATCCTAAGACAGCTATTCAAAAAGAAATGGTAACAGCTATGCTTTGTGATAAAGAGTCGTGGACCAGAAGAACTGCTGCCGATATAGTTAAGAAAATGGACATAGAAGAATCAAATTATTTGCAGATGGAGGCTATGCTTAAATATAAGGCAGAGGATATGCGTGCCACAATCATTGGATTTTTGTATAAGCAGGCAGATGACAAGTTGGTTGGTACAATAGAAAGAATGCTTGCTGATTCCAAGGAAGAAAAGAGAACAGCGGGACTTGATATGGTTATGCAACTGTCAAAGGATGCTGATAGAAAGAGTGCCTATGAACAGGCATTAGGGCTTGTCAAAAATATTGAAAAGCCTACATCTAAGGAACAGGTGCTTATTGATGGTATACTTGGTGTTACGGATAAGGCTGTAGCATCAAAGAAGAAAGTGCTATTTGAAGAAAATGATAAGTACGAGCCACAGCTTACTGAAAGTGAGTTTATAAATAATGCAGTGGAGGTATTTATGAAATATTTCCCTGATTCTAAGATTGCTGAGCAGATATATGAAAATGCTGAAAAGAAAAGCATTTTTAATAAGCTTAAAGAAAAGTTATCAAAACAGGATAACCAGTCAGCAGCTGTAACAAAGGCGGATTGTGATAATCTTCATAAACTTTTCGAAGAACACCTGAATGATGAATACAGAGGTTATGGTGGAGAAATGTACACATTTGGCTCCCCGGCAGGATATTTTAGAGAGGTTTTAGAGGATGGCAAGAATGAGATTCCGGGACTTTCTATATGGAAGGAATGGTATGAGAAAAATCTTGGTGAACCACAAAAGCTATTCCGTATGTATGTGTTGATAAAAGCCCGTGGCAGAGGAATGGATTTTGATGATGAGGTAAGACCTTATATTTCACAGATATTTGGAAATGGCTTTGAAGAATTGCAAACTTATCAGTTTAAAAGCCAGTTAAACAGAATAATTACAAGACTTATGGATGAATATATGGATGAAGAAGAAATGTATATGTTATCCATAGCTTTGGGTTATTGGTATGTAAAATGTTTACCGCAGGATAAGGTTTTGATTACAGCTATCCCACCACAGAGAATGCAGTCGTATTGTAGAGAAAGAGAAGCCCATTTTATATCTCATAATCAGTTGTGCAGAATATTTGGTAAGATAAATTGCAAAAATAATTCTGTGTTTAAGGAAGTATTTCCGTTGGCAGTTAAGATTGGCGAAAAGACATTTAAGCAGGATGTGAAAATGGTTGAAGCTGCGCGTGTGTATTATAATGACGATAATAAGCGAAGAGTATTCAGTCCTCGTGATTATGAGTTTTCGGATGGTATCTTTAGTGAGCCTTCAGTTGTGCCATATATTCTTGCTGCATATTACGGAATTATAAATAAGAATGAAATGTATGAATTTATGTTCAGACCGGAAAATATTGGGGCTACATTGGAGGCTGTGACACTTATTGTTTCGGGACTTCGTGAGCAGGGCAGACAGGTGGCAAAAAGAGGTGGTTACGGTTGGTGGCGTGACAATAGAAGAACATATCTTATGGAACAGTTTATGGATGATGAAGAATTGCAAAAGCATGTTGATGACATCTATGAAGATGTGGTTAATGAAGTTCTTTCTGTGGAGCTTAAACGAGGAGACAGTGAGACTGTTTATTCAAAGTCAATAAGCAATGTAAGAAGAATTTATGGTATAGACAATTTCATCGCCATACTTACAGCTATGGGTAATGATACTCTTGACCGTACATCATATCATTCTTCAAACAGCAAAAAAGAAACCATGAGCCATTTGCTCAGTGTATGTATACCTTATGATTACGAAAATGCTAAGGATTTGAAAAAGGCATTGGCGAAGACAGACATTACAGAGAAGAGAGTTATTGAAGCTGCCCTTTATTCACCTGAATGGATAGATATGGTCGGTGAACATCTTGGATATGAAGGCTTTATGTCTGCGTGCTATTATTTTATGGCGCATATGAATGAAAGATTTGACGATAAGAGAAAGGCGATTATCGCTAAATTTACTCCGTTGACAGAGGAAGAGCTTAATGATGGAGCATTTGATATTAACTGGTTTAAGAGTGCCTATGAAACAATGGGCAAGAAGCGTTTTGATACTATTTATAATGCTGCCAAATATATTTCAGACGGAGCTAAACATTCTCGTGCAAGAAAGTACGCAGATGCTACCCTTGGCAAGATGGACAGAAATGATGTGGAAAGCAAAATTTCAGACAAGAGAAACAAGGATTTGGTTATGGCTTATAGCTTGATTCCTCTTGAAAATGAAGATGACATCATTAGAAGATATCTGTTCTTACAGAATTTCATTAAGGAAAGCAAAAAGTTTGGAGCTCAGAGAATTGCCAGCGAGAAAAAGGCTGTTGAAATATCCATAAGTAATCTTGCCATGAATGCAGGCTATTCAGATGTTATGCGTCTTACACTTAGAATGGAAACAAAGCTCATTGATGATATCAAGGATTTGTTTGAAGAAAAACAGGTGGAAGATGTAGTGGTTCGCTTAAATGTGGATGAAAATGGAAAGGCTGAAATTATATGTGAAAAAGCAGGAAAGGCTTTAAAATCTGTTCCGGCT
>CAZESO010000093.1:0-8442 GCA_964515325.1 uncultured Roseburia sp.
AATGTTCCTTTTTTGTTATTTAGGAGTTAAAAATCGTTATTTACCGACAACTCCTAATTTTTTTTAAAAACACTGAAAAAAATGCTTGATTTATTGGCTTATATGGTATACAATGTCATCATGAAGTGGTAAAAAGTGGCTGATTGTGGTATCGAAGTGGTTGAAAGTGGTGGATATCAAAAAATCAGCAACAGCAAAGAAGGTGCAACGATATGTTCATGAGTGAATATAATCATTCCATTGATGCCAAAGGCAGAATGATTGTACCTGCCAAATTCAGGGAAGCATTAGGGAATGAATTTATAGTAACTCAGGGACTTGATGGATGCTTATTTGTATTTCCTAATTCAGAATGGCAGGTTTTTGAGGAAAAATTAAGAGGATTACCTGTGTCAAATAAAGATGCCAGAAAGTTTACACGTTTCTTTTTAGCAGGAGCAGCGTCTGTTGAACTTGATGGACAGGGAAGAATATTGTTGCCAGCAGTACTTCGTAAATTTGCCGGACTTGAGAAAGAAGCGGTAGTAGTCGGTGTAGGAAGCCGAGTTGAAATTTGGGATAAGACCAGATGGGAAGAAAATACATCATTTGATGATATGGATGAAATTGCAGAACATATGGCTGATTTGGGAATTAGCATTTAACCTTATTTAGAATGGAGAAGAATATGGAATTTAACCACATTTCCGTGTTAATGGATGAAACTATAGAAAGCTTAAATATAAAGCCGGATGGTATATATGTAGATGGAACTTTAGGTGGTGCCGGACATGCCTCAGAGGTTTGTAAAAGGTTGTCTGAAAAAGGAACATTTATAGGAATTGACCAGGATGAAGATGCATTATCAGTGGCGACAGAGAGACTTTCAAAGTTTAAGGACAAGCTTAATCTTCATATTGTCAAGAGCAATTATAGTAATTTTGTAAATGTACTTGATGAGCTTGGGATAGATAAGGTGGATGGAATACTATTGGATATAGGCGTTTCGTCATATCAGATAGATACAGCTGACAGAGGCTTCACATATAAAGAGGAAGATGCTCCGCTTGATATGAGAATGGACAAGAGTAGTGATTTTTCAGCAAAAAATGTAGTTAATGAATATTCAGAGATGGAATTATTCAGAGTTATAAGAGATTATGGTGAGGATAAGTTCGCTAAGAATATAGCAAAACACATTGTTGCAGCAAGAGCTGAAAAGGAGATAGAGACTACAGGAGAACTTATAGAAATTATAAAAGCTGCAATACCAATGAAAATTAGAGCAAAAATGGGACATCCAGCAAAACAGACATTTCAGGCTATAAGAATTGAAGTGAATAAAGAATTAGAAGTTTTAGAGAAATCCATTGATGCGATGATTGATAGACTTAATCCTGAAGGAAGACTTAGTATTATAACATTTCATTCGTTGGAGGATAGGATTGTAAAGAACAAATTCAAGGCAAATGAAGATCCTTGTATTTGTCCGAAAAATTTCCCTAAATGTGTATGTGGGAATGTAAGTAAAGGCAAATCAGTATATAGAAAGCCTATTGTTCCTACAGATAAAGAAGTGGAAGAAAATAAAAGATCAAAAAGTTCAAAGCTTAGAACTTTTGAAAGAATTGGAGAATAATTATGGCAAGAGATTCAAGAAGAGAATATATGTATTATACAGATGGAAATACAGTTAGAAAGGTTGCAAGACCTGTAAATACAGTAGCTCCAAAGATTAGTGAACCGGAAACAAGACAAGAAATTCATAAAAGAACTTATAAAAATCCAAATGAGGGTTTGACTATAAACATTCCATATGTTATGTTTTTAATGGTAGCGGCTTGTGCTATAGTAATATCTTGTATGAGATATATTAATTTAAGTTCAGAGTTGAATAAAGTATCTGATTCAATTGTGTCAATGGAGAATAGCATAGAGACATTAAAGGCACAGAATGATGCTGTTGAATATGAAATCAATAGTAGTGTAGATATGAATTATGTTATTAAAACAGCAACTGAAGAGTTGGGAATGGTTCAGGTTAATGAAGATTCAATTCGCTTTTACACAAGCACAGAAGGAGAATATATGAAGCAATTCTCTGATGTACCTACTGAGTAATAATGAATCAAGGTGATATTGAATATGGAAGAAAGACGAAGAAGAGATTCTAAATCCAATAATAGAGCTAAAACACAGAAAGAGAAAAAACTTAAGAAAATAAAAAAGATCAACAAGGGCATGAAATACAGAATGTTAGCAACACTGGCTGTTATTACCATTCTTATGATTGGTCTTGTTGTTCGCATGGTATACATTTGGAAAAATGAAGGAACAGAGTATTCTAAAAAGGTATTGGACCAACAGTCATATAGTAGTCAGGTGATTCCTTTTAAAAGAGGTAATATTTATGACAGAAACGGTGAATTATTGGCAACCAGTATTAAGGTATATAATCTTATACTTGATCCGAAGATTATGACATCTGATGACAACAAATATTTAGAATCAACTCTTGAAGCATTGAATAAATGCTTTGGATATGATATCGAAGAGCTTAGGAAAATTGTAACAGAAAATAGCTCAAGAAGTTATTATATATATAAGAAAAAAATGACATACAGTGAAATTAAAGAATTTCAGGAGATGATGGATAATAGTGAAGAATATCCTAATATTCAAGGTGTATGGTTCGAAACTGAATATGAGAGACAGTATCCGAATGATTCACTTGCTTCAAGCGTAATAGGCTTTACATCAGCAGGAAATGTTGGAACATGGGGTATTGAAGAATATTATAATGAATATTTGAATGGTACTGATGGAAGAAAGTACGGCTATATGAACAGTGATAATGTTATGCAACAGACAGTGAAAAATGCTGTTGATGGAGATAATATTATATCAACAATTGACGTATATGTTCAAAATGTAGTTGAGACACAGATTAAGAAGTATATAGAAGAATATCAGCCGGATAATATTGGTGTTATTGTAATGAATCCAAATACCGGTGAAATACTTGCAATGTCAGGCAAAAATATGTATGACCTTAATAATCCAAGAGATTTAACTGCGTTTTACACACCGGAAGAATTGGCGGTTATGACTGATGAGCAACAGCTTGAAGCTTTGAATCAGATTTGGAGAAACTATTGTATAAGTGACAGCTTTGAGCCGGGTTCAACAGCTAAGATGTTTACTGTTGCGGCTGCTCTTGATGAAAATGCTATTGAAGCTACAGACACATTTTTATGTGATGGAGGAGAAATTGTTGGTGGTTGGAATATCAGATGTCATAGAAGAGCAGGACATGGAGAATTGACAGTGGAAGGTGCTATTGCAGAGTCATGTAATGATTCGCTTATGCAGATTGGTAGTAAGTTAGGTGCAGACAAATTTGTTGAATATCAGGCATTGTATAATATAGGAATTAAGACAGGAATAGATTTACCTGGTGAGCAAAGCTGTGAAGGATTATTGTTTGCAGCGGAGGATATGGGACCGGCTGATTTGGCAACAAATACATTTGGACAAAACTATAATGTTACAATGATTCAGCTTGCAAGCGCATTTTGCTCGCTTATAAATGGTGGTTATTATTATCAGCCATATGTGGTTGGACAGATAGTTAACAGTAATGGTGGTGTTGTCAGTGAAACAGAAAAAACATTGATTAAGCAGGTAATAACAGAAGAGACTTCTGATGTTATAAAGGCCGGATGTAAATTGGCTGTTGAAGATGGTACAGCCGGATCGGCTAAGGTTGATGGATATGTAATATCGGGAAAAACCGGTACAGCTGAGAAGCTTCCAAGAGGAACAGGCGAATATCTTATATCATTCATAGGATTTGCTCCTTATGATACACCGGAAGTAGTATGTTATACAGTAATTGATAATCCGAAGATGGAAGGTGGAACAAATTCAATTCCGGCGATGTTATTATTCTCGGACATAATGACAGAGATACTTCCATATTTGAATGTTTTCCCTGCAACAGAAGATAATAGTCAGGAAAATACACCAAATACAGGTATTGAATCTGGAGAACAGTATGATGAAGGTATCATTTCAGGTGATGGTACAGAAACTGACGGTTCAGAGGAAGCCACTGATGGAGCTGTTAGTGGAATGGAAGCTGTAGAGAGTACAGAAGAAACATCTGTAACAGAAGACAGTACAGAATAATAAACTATAAATGTTTAGAATAACCTTGTAGAAGTAATAATACATTAGTAAAAACTACTTTTATGAGGTTATTTATGTTAAGAAGCAGAATTCATAATAGGAAAAAATTGTTTTTCTTTGTAATATGTGCTGCGTTGTTACTGCTTGGTTTATGTGTCCGTCTTACATATTTGATGGTATTTAAATCATCGTATTATAGTGAAAAGGCAGAGGCGGTACATCAAAGAGAAAGAGTTATTAAGGCTGCAAGAGGAGAAATATTGGACAGAAACGGAGTTGTGTTGGCGTCAAATAAGACAGTGTGTACAGTTTCTGTTATATATAATCAGGTGAAAGATCCGGAAAAGGTCATAGAAGTGTTGTCAAAAGAATTATCATTAACAGAAGATGAGGTGAGAAAGAAGGTTGAAAAAGTCAGTTCGATAGAAAAGATTAAGTCCAATGTTGATAAATCTGTAGGAGATGCCATAAGAGCTTATGATTTGGATGGAGTAAAGGTGGATGAAGACTATAAAAGGTATTATCCATTTTCTACATTGGCATCGAAGGTAATGGGATTTACAGGGGCTGATAATCAGGGGATTATCGGATTGGAAGTTCAATATGAGGAATATTTAAAAGGAACGGATGGTAAAATTTTAACAACAACTGACGCTAAAGGCGTGGAGATAGATGATGTTGTTGAAAATAGAATAGAACCTGTAAATGGTTTGAATCTTGTAACGTCCATTGATGTAAATATTCAAAAATATTGTGAGCAGGCAGCAAGTAAGGTATTGGAATCAAAACAGGCAAATTATGTTTCAATAATCGTTATGAATCCTAAAAATGGTGAAATTTATGCAATGGTAAATGTACCGGAATTTGATTTGAATCAGCCTTATGAATTAAATTATGAAACTGAAACAGAACTTTCGGATGATGAATATATGGAGGCATTAAATAAAATGTGGCGTAATCAATGTATAAATGATACTTATGAACCCGGTTCTACATTTAAAATGATAACATCAACTGCAGCTTTGGAGCTTGGAGTGGTTGATGAAAACACAACATTTAATTGTCCCGGATATAAGATTGTTGATGATAGAAGAATAAGATGTCACAATACGTCAGGTCATGGAACGGAAACCTTTGTACAGGGACTAATGAATTCCTGTAATCCGGTATTTATCGAAGTAGGTCAAAGAGTTGGAACAGAAAATTTGTTTTATTATATGGATAAACTTGGTATACTTAATAAGACGGGAGTCGATCTTCCCGGTGAAGCGGGAAGTATAATGCATGATATTGAAAATGTTAAGAATGTAGAGTTGGCAACAATGTCTTTTGGACAGTCTTTTCAGATAACACCGTTACAATTATTAGCAGCAACCTCGGCTATTATAAATGGTGGTGATCTTGTAACACCTCATTTTGGTCTTAGAACTGTAGATGATGATGGAAATATAATTAATGAGTTTGAATATGAAGTAGATGAAAATGTTATAAGTGAGGAAACTTCAGAAAGAATGAGAGCAATGCTTGAAAAGGTAGTAAGTGAAGGTGGTGGCAGTAAATGTAAAATAGAGGGTTATTCTATTGGAGGTAAAACAGCTACATCGGAGAAGCTTCCAAGAGGAAATGGAAAATATATTGCATCTTTTATAGGGTTTGCGCCAGCTGATGATCCGGAAGTTATAGCAATGTGTATAATAGATGAGCCTGTTGGAATATATTATGGTGGAACAATTGCCACTCCTGTTATTAAGGAGGTATTTGAAAATATATTACCTTATTTGGGTGTTGATTATTCTTTAGAAAAAGATTATACTGATAACTAATGTGAAAGTTAAGAATAGGAGTTTGAAATGAGTACAGAAACAGTAATGTCAATAATAATATCTTTTTTAGTAAGTGTAGTTTTGTGTCCGATAATTATACCTTTTTTACATAAGCTGAAATTTGGACAGTATATAAGAGAGGAAGGACCGAAGGAACATCAAAAGAAATCAGGAACACCAACTATGGGTGGTCTTGTGATTTTATCAAGTATAGTTGTTACTTCGATTGTGTTTATAAAAGATAATAAAGAGATTTTACCAGTATTGTTTATGACATTGGGATTTGGTCTTATTGGATTTTTAGATGATTACATTAAGGTTGTCATGAAGAGAAATTTAGGACTTAAGGCATGGCAGAAAATGGCATTACAGATATTGGTAACAGGAGTGTTCGTTTTCTATTTATATAATTATACAGAAATTGGAACGGATGTTATTATTCCGTTTACTGATAAGACATGGGAGCTTGGTGTGTTATTTATACCATTTGTATTTTGTGTTATTGTTGGTACTGTAAATGGAGCGAATTTTACGGACGGTCTTGATGGTCTTGCTACAGGCGTTACAATAATTATAGCAGTATTTTTTACTGTTATTGCAATTGCAACAAATAGTGGTATTGAACCAATTACAGGAGCTGTTGTTGGTGCACTTATGGGATTTTTGTTGTTTAATGTGTATCCGGCAAAGGTGTTTATGGGTGATACAGGCTCATTAGCTCTTGGAGGATTTGTTGCATCTACAGCTATTGTTTTGAAGATGCCTATATTTTTATTGCTGGTTGCATTTATTTATTTTGTTGAAGTGCTTTCTGTAATGATACAGGTATTATATTTTAAAGCGACAAAAGGAAAGAGATTTTTTAAGATGGCACCAATTCATCATCATTTTGAATTGTGTGGCTGGTCTGAAACAAGAGTTGTAGCAGTATTTACTGTTATTACAGCATTGCTTTGTCTTATAGCATTTAAAGGATTGTAAGAAAGGAATATAGATTATGTGTCTTAAAGATAAAAAAGTGTTAGTTGCAGGAGCCGGAAAGAGCGGAATTGGTTCAGTGGGACTTTTACAGGAAAAGGGTGCAACTGTTGTATTATATGATGGTAATAAGGATTTGAATGTAGCAGAATTGAAATCAAAGCTATCAGAGCAGGATAATGTTGACGCTGCAAAAGTTGAAATAGTATTAGGTGAACTTAGTGATGAGCTTTGTCAACAGCTTGATTTATGTGTTATTAGTCCTGGAATTCCATTAGATGTTCCTTTTGTAGAGAAATTGAAGGCACATAATGTAGTTATTTGGGGTGAAATAGAGTTAGCTTACAGATGTTCTAAGGGAAGGCTTGTGGGTATAACTGGTACAAATGGGAAGACAACAACTACAGCGCTTGTTGGTGAAATAATGAAGAGCTTCTATGAAAGTGTATTTGTTGTTGGAAATATTGGAACCCCTTATGCATTGATGGCTGATAAAACAGAGGATGAATCTGTTACAGTTGCTGAAATGAGTAGTTTTCAATTAGAGACAATTATAGAATGTGCTCCATGTGTAAGTGCGGTGTTGAATATTACACCGGATCATCTCAACAGACATAAGACAATGAAGAATTATGGTGATATTAAGATGCGTATTGCAATGAATCAAAAAAGTGATGAAGTATGCGTGCTTAATTACGAAGATGATGCTTTGCGTGAATATGCCAAAGTATTACCATGTAAACCATTGTTTTTCTCTAGTAAGAGAGAGCTTGAAGAAGGTTTATATCTTGATGGTGATAACAATATTTGGTGTAAATATGGCCAAATAAACCAAAAACTCATGAATACATCAGAGATGAAGCTGGTTGGTGTTCATAATGCCGAAAATGTAATGGCAGCAATAGCGATGGCTGTGGTAATGAAGGTTCCAATGGACAAGATATTGGATACAGTTAAAAATTTCAAGGCGGTTGAACATAGAATAGAGTATGTAGCTGAGAAAAATGGAGTTATATACTATAATGATTCAAAGGGGACAAATACAGACGCTTCTATCAAAGCATTGGAGGCAATGTCAAAGAAAACAGTTTTGATAGCGGGAGGCTATGATAAAGGTTCTGAGTTTGATGAATGGGTTGAGGCTTTTGGAGATAAGGTTAAATGTCTTGTTTTGATAGGTGTGACAGCTCAAAAAATTGCCGAAACAGCAAGAAAGTATGGATTTACAAATATTATATTTGCCAATGATTTAAAAGAGGCAGTTGAAGCTTCGGCAAAGAATGCAAATGAAGGAGAAGTTGTTTTGTTATCGCCGGCTTGTGCCAGCTGGGATATGTTCAAGAGTTATGAACAACGTGGAGATTTATTTAAACAGTTCGTTAATGAATTATAAGTAGAATGGTGGTAGAGTTTGTTGAAAAATGAAAAAAAAGTAAAACTTAATATGGATTATTCATTATTGGTAACAGTT
>CAZESO010000094.1:0-8360 GCA_964515325.1 uncultured Roseburia sp.
AGATTTGGTAATTTTTTTATTTCAATATGCTCTTCTTTATCACCATCATTTTCACATCTTTCTTCTACACCTTTTCCCTGTTCTACAAGTTCCTCAGGCAGAAAGTTTATAATCATCTGCTCTAATTTTTCAAGAATTATGGGCTTAGAAAGAAAACCATCAAATCCGGCACTTATGTACTTTTCCCTATCCCCCATAATTGCATTAGCTGTAAGCATAATAACTGGAACACCTTCACACAATTTGTCAGCCTTTATTATATCAAGAGTTTCTATTCCGTCCATCTCCGGCATCATATGATCCAAGAACACCATATCAAATCTTTCTTTTTTCAACATATTCAAACATTGTCTTCCACTCTCTGCCTCAGATATCTGTATCTGTGTCTGTTCTAACAATTTCTTGAAAACCTTGAGATTTAATCTATTATCATCAACAACCAGTATCTTAGCTTTAGGAGCAATAAATCCTGTATTACAGGTTGTTTCTTCTTTTGCTTTACGCTGTCTGTCCCTAAAATCTCTCAATGGTTCTTTATCTATGATTTTCTGAACAATGCTAAATGAAAACTCACTTCCCTTTTCATATTCACTCTGTATATGCAATTCACTTCCCATCAATTCAAGGAATTTACTTGCTATATTCATTCCAAGTCCTGTACCTTCTACATTTTTATTTCTAGACATATCAACACGCTGGAATGCATTATATATTTTTTCGATATCTTCTTCCTTAATTCCTATACCTGTATCCTTTACAGAATAATGGATAACTGCGTTATTTTCCTTAATCTCACATGTGACCTTCAATGTTACTGTCCCTTCATTAGTATATTTCACTCCATTAGAAAGAAGGTTAACCAACACCTGTCGTATACGCTTATTATCACCATATAGCCCACTTGGAATATTGGGGTCAATATCAAAAATTAATTCCAAATCTTTCTCTTTAGCTCTTACATTCATCATATTATATAAATCGTTTAAAAGACTTCCTATCTGATAATTAACATCAACTATTTCCATCATTCCCGATTCTATCTTCGACGAGTCTAAAATCTCATTGATAATGCCCAAAAGCGCAACTGATGAATCCTTGACATCATGGGCATATTTCTTAACATTTTCCTCCTTACTTTCACGAAGAATCATTTCATTCATACCCATTACCGCATTAACAGGAGTTCTTATTTCATGAGACATTCTAGCTAAAAATTGCGTTTTAGCAAAATTAGCCTTTTCAGCCTCTTCCTTTGCCTTCTGAAGCTCCGCTGTAAGCCTTGCTCTTTCAACACTACCACTTACAATCTTGATTAAGTTGTTGCACACATACACATACGCTATATATATGAGACATCTTGGAATAACGAAGAAGAGCGTTAGTGTAAATATAGGATTACTATTAACTTCTGTCAAAACAAACTGTCCATCCACAACATAGCTGTCTAATGCTTTATTTGTTAACAATACCATGTTAGCATCACATAATCCCAAATAATATCCACCAAATACTGTTATAAAGGTACTAATAACAGTTATAACATAAACATATTTCATTATTCTTTTGGAAGAATATAATGTAGCACATAATAATGGTATAAGTGATGCCAATAAAACATGATATGTAATACTTACACTCATTATGGTATAAACCACTTCAACAGCAAGCAATAACACATACTTTACCTTCTCATTGGATAATGATACACTTTTTGAAAAGTAATATGCTGATAGAAATATAATAATAGACGGAATATATCCTGTTAACATAAGCTTCTGTTCAACTATAAATATATTTAATATATTAAGTATAATTGCAATTGTATATATAAGCATTGTCACACTAAAACATCTCATAACATACCTATTGGCTGTCTGCTCCTGGTCTGTTATATATGCAGATATATCATCTTTATTTTTCTTAACCTCTTCCATATTGGATTCCTCCATATTTAACACGCACAAAAATATAATAATAATATACAATATTTTAGGGGATTTTTCAAGGTTTTGAAGCTTTTCATATGTATATACACACTAGCAAAGGAAAATATTTTAAAATAATTATAATAAAAATTTCGCCAGCATCTCCTCCAATTTTTCCGCTTCAACCGGTTTTGATAAATAATCCGCAAAACCTTCTTCCAAATACTGCTCTTTCATTCCCACAATTGCATTTGCAGTTAATACTATTATTGGTATATCTTTATTCATATTACTATCATCCTCACGAATCAGATGAAGTGTCTGAACTCCATCAGGCTCTGGCATCATATGATCCATTAAAATCACATCATACTTTTTAGCTTTAGTCATCTCAAGACATTCATTTCCGCCTCCTGCCATATCAACCTGTGCACCAGTTCTCTTTAATAGCTCTTTGATTACAAATAAATTCATCTTTGTATCGTCTACTACAAGTATTTTTGCATCTGGAATATTTAACCCCTTTTCCTTCAATGGCTTGTCTGATTCGTCAGTCTTGTGCTTCTGTTCTATGCTTCCCATAGCTACACGATCTACAATCTGCTGAGGAATTTTAACCGTAAAACAGCTACCATTTCCATACTCACTCTGTACATCAATAGTACCATTCATAAGATTTACAAGTAATTGAGTAATATTTAATCCAAGACCTGTTCCTTCTATGTAACGATTCTTTGTTAATTCCAGACGTTGAAAGCTATCAAACAGCTTTTCTAAATCTTCTTTCTTAATACCTATTCCGGTATCTTTAACTGACAATAATAACAAAAATTCCTCTTCAACACGAACACTCTTTGCGGAAAATGTAATACTTCCTTTTTCTGTATATTTTATGGCATTAGATAAAAGATTGTTTAGTATCTGTTTAATACGAATCTCATCACCCTTTAACACTGTAGGCATTGTTTCATCAATATCCAATTCCAGTTTCAAACCCTTTTGTTCAGCACGCATTTTAATGCCTAATACCACATCATTAAGCATATCCGCAAGCTTATAATTATTTTCCACAATCTGAAGCTTTCCTGCCTCAATCTTTGAGAAATCTAATACATCATTAATAAGTCCCAACAACATATGGCTTGCGCTTTGAATATTATGTGAATATTCTTCTATAGTTTCATTTTCGCTTTCTCGAAGAATCATTTCATTCATGCCAATTATTGTATTGATAGGTGTACGAATTTCATGGGACATATTTGCAAGGAATTTCGCTTTAGATTCACTTGTTGCTATAGCATACTGCTTCTCCTTTTCTATGTTAACGATATCTCTCACTGATTTCAGTCCTGCTGTAATTAACAATGCTATAAGTCCCAAACTTAATGCTATTCCATTAAAGTGTGCTGAAACCACATATGTCAATCCTATTTCACATATACCTGCCAACATCAAGCCTGCAAATCCAATGGCAACCTCTCGGTATTCCCTAACATATCCTTTTATAATATCCAATGTAATCGTAACTGCCATTACTACAATCAAGACCACTATAATGATATGGGACGATGTCATTGTTTCAAAAAAGTCTTTTATATTCATTATCTGAAGCATTACAACAACACCATAATTTATTGCCGCACAGCCTCCTAATGTCATGTATACCTTTATATAACGATTGTTTTGTGCACTATTGATATATGACAAAATGGGATATGGCAATACTGCAATAAGCAGGAAACCCATCAACATGGCTATTGTACTATTTGGAAATATGAACTGACGTAGCTTGGATTCTACAAGAAGCCAAGAAGCTGCAATCACAAGTGCATTTCCAAGATGTATTATATCCAGCTTTTTCTTATAGAAAAATCGTATAAATATGCTGCCTCCTACAACCAATATCCCTATAATCAACAATAATACCGCAACAATTGCCGCTGGTGCATATAACTCATAAAAGTTCTGCTCTATATCACTTTTTTCCCCCATATAGATTTCACTTACATATCCTGCATAAGCAGAATCACTCATAAATTCAATACGAAGTTCTTTTCCTGCATCACTCTCATATAGCGGAAAAAATACAAATGTCATTGTACTTGTCTTTCCAAATAATTGTGTATCAAGTGTAGAATACTCCTTGCGAAGCTCATCCCCAACATAAATCTTCATATCCTGTTGCATACTTCGGATACAAAGCCATGTATCATCTTGATTCTTCGAAAGTTCAGTTGCAATCGTTATCCACTCGCCATGCTTAGCTTCACATTGTCCCGGTATTGTAACAGGCTCTTGGGCTCCATTCGACATAACCTGTACCCAATCTGCCTGAAACATACTAACATTTCCATCATCCAAATTATTCTCTGGTGGTAAAGCTTTCTGTCCCCATATAAAAAACAAAAATGAGCCAATCATCATAATTGCTAATATATACTGAACTACTGTCATCCAACTAATCTTCTTTTTTTCCATGCATTTTCCCCCATCTTTATATTTAAATTAGTATTTTATTAACACGATATTATTAACTATATTCTAAACTAAATGGAGTTATTTGTCTATAATCTTCGTTCCAGAACTAACCTAGCATCCATTTTTTCCCAGACAATCACTTACAGCTGTTACTTTGTCATAAAAACATAATATCCATCCATCCGACTCCTGCTGCCATTCTCTTTAAATGACTTAAATCATTTTTCATATATAATTCCAGCATTTTCATCATTAAATATTCTGTTTTATATGTCCAACCACATTCCTATATGCAATTACTCTTCTTTCAATCTGTACATATTTTACCACACTACGACTTCTGTGTAAAACAAAACGGATGCAAAAAATCACTCTTTGCATCCGTTTGTTTCACATTTTTTTTACTGAAGCTTATATTCTCTTCCCTCGATTATTACCTTATCAACATTTTCCAAATCAATCTTTTCAATAAATTTGTACCATTCTCCATCAACTCCGAATTCTGCTCCTTGGTTTTCAGACAATATGTATTCACTTCCATCTTTTAATAACAGCTTAATATCTAATAATTGGTAATCCGGTATATAAGAATACGGAACACTTATATTTCGCTCTTCCATTATTCTTGCATATTCCATCATCATTTTGTCATACATATGAATTTCTGAATTTTCAAGAACATAGCTTTCATCTATAATCTCAGCTTCTTTAGCAAAAATCACATCCATTGCAAATCCCCTTATTTTAACAGATTCAATATAATATCTGTATCCATTAGCGTCAATTATGTCATCTACCGGAATTTCAACACAATCTTCATTAACTTTGATTTTCCAACCCAATTCCCAGCTATCTTCAAGTACAACTGTTTCTTTTCTATCTTTTACTACTACATACCTATCATCATTCTCATCAATAACAAGTTCCACATCACCTTTTGGTATATTTTTTCCGTCTTCAGACGTTATATAGTATACATTACCATCTTCATCATACAAAAACGAAAACATTTGAATTTGAGACACTTCTTCAAGTACATCAAAATTGTTAATATCCATAAACTGAACATGATATTTTTGTTTATCTATAACCACATTGTTATTTTCATCGAGTTTGTATTTATTTTTTTCAAAGTCCTCAATTTTTATGAGATTATTTAGTTTAATAAATATCTCGTCGCCTTCATTTATACCATTTTCTCCGCCAGCCTTGTCCAATTCCATAGAAAACCAAAGTTCATCTGATGGACAATCCTCTATATTAATTTTAGAAAATCTGTAAGATGAATGTTCAATCCCCTCTACATCATGTTCGTCAAAAGTCATATTATCATTAAGCTCAAATCCATTATTTGATTTAACTTTCATTAATATCCTAATTGTATTGCCATCTGCTATTGTCTGCATTATACTGACAGAAACTTCTCCTTTTATTCCATCCTCATCCAAAGCATTTGTCGGTTCAATGTTATCCACGTACCCTTCATCAACCAATTCCTTCATGGTTTCATCGCTAAACCCCAAAAATCTCGCCAGATAGTTTCCAATCTTTACACTATAGTTTGTAGCGAAAGCTGTCATCGTTCCAAACAACATTATGCACATACTTGCAACAAGTATTATCTTTTTCACATTGCGTTTTTTAAACTTCATAACCTTTACTTTATCACTTGTCTGTTCAAGAATCTTTCTCTTCAACTCCTCACTAGCCACAACATTTTCCATCATTTCTTCAATCAATTTGTTACTCATAACCTTATCACTCCTTCTCAAACATAGTCAACATATCTCCAATCTTTTCTCGTCCCCGCTTAAGCTTTGACAGCACTGTTGATTCTTTTTCTCCAAGAACCGATGAAATCTCCTTTACTGACAACTCCTCATAATAGTAGAGAAGAATTACAATACGATATTTTTCCTTTAATTCAAGTATCGCATTCATCACATCAATTCGCTTGTTGACTTGTTCATACTCATTCTTTCTTATACCTGCAAGTTCTTCAAAATTCTCGACTTCCACTCTACGGTTCCACGGACTTCTAAGTATGTTTTTACACACATTAACCGCTATTTTGGTAAGCCATGCCTTTGCATTTTCACTTCCATCAAAGGAACTTTGATGCTCCCATGCACGCATAAATGTATCCTGCAGTGCATCCTCTGCCAATGCTCTGTCCCTCAAATACAACGTGCACAGCCGTAATAAATGATCACTATATTCATTTATCCAACGTTCAATATCCATCTTATGTAAACACTCCTTCTAGCTTTTGGTACCAAATCCTAAATTCGAAAGGCTTGATTAATACCTTTCATATATATAAACACATTAGCAAATAAAAATATTGCATTTTTTTAATAAAATTTATAAAAAAACTTCCCATACACATTTTACTGTATATGGAAAGTTCACTATCTTCTATATATTTCAACAAATTACTCTTCACTCTTTTCCCATGATACCGACAGCACATTACTTTCAAATATCTTATCTGTTATGGCTGTTATCTCATAGACTCTTCTATGATTTGAATTTATCTTTGCCTTTATTCTAAACTTGTCCTCTGTTATGGCACTGGTCTGTATACTATCTATTGCTATATTATCAGAGTTTCCTCGCATTATAATATCCTTCACCTTAGATACATCAGACTTTAAGCACACCACATGAATATAAAATATATCTTCATTAGATACATCTGACAGAAACTTAATTGGCTTGATTATCTTTGAAATTAACAATATCAAAAGATTAAATACAACAATCATAATTGCCGCAACCACGCCATACATTATGTATCCATATCCTACCAGAACACTTACGCCAGCTGTAGCCCATAGAGTTGCACTGGTATTCAATCCATTTACAGTCAGCCCATTTCTGAATATAACACCACTACACAAGAAACCGATTCCTGTAATAATATTTGCAGCCATTCTAGCATCATTGTTCCCCATTATAACCTCTACTGACACAAATGCCATAGTGCCTATAGCTATAACGATGGTTGGCTTCAAGCCTACATTATGACCGGTCAATTGTCTTTCCAGACCTATGACAAAGCCTATGGCGACCACTACTAACATTCTTATAATAAAAGCTTCCAGTGTCATGCTACCACCTCCGCATCATTGTTATTAACTATTATATCATATTTTTTATACAAATCATATCTAAAAACTATTTGTTATCCACCAGCATCACTAAACAAAATCCTAAATACAAATTGTCATTTTCCTCATTTGCATACTGGGCACTCTTAAGATAAATAGTAAAGAGTAACTTCTACGCTTTCTTGATTAACTATTGTATATCCTTTTTCATTTAAAATCTTCTTCAAAGTACCTTTTGAAGTAATTTGATTTATCCCCAAATAAATCACAAAAACTGCTAAATGTAAAACTCTTGATGCCATATTCGCTCCTCCTCTTCCAGTTTCCTTGCTTTTATACAGAACGATATTGGGAGCATTTTCACTTTCCTCTCTTTATCTGTAACATTTCCTTCTGCTGCCATTGTTGTATCATCTGTTTGTTCAATCATCTGCTCAACTACAAATCCATCCTTTGCCAATGCATTTATGTATGTTGAAATCTTGCGATTGCATATACAATTTCTCCTCTACATTTTAGGATATAAATTCATACCTCATCTCTTCCATACCATTCTGGGCAACCCCTGTTGCTTTGAACCCCACCGAACTATACAAATGTTTTGCCACCTCATTTTCAGGCACAACACCGACATATATTTCCTTAACACCAAATCTATCCTTCAAGTATGTAATTCCTAGCCTCAAAGCCTCTCTGCCGTATCCTTTATTTTGATGTTGCTTATCTATTAAAAACTTCCACAATGTATATTGATTCCGTTCTCCCCTATTATAATCTATTATATTTTCTACTATATCCAAAACATTTCTTATATAACCTGTATCCTACATAATTATGAAACTTG
>CAZESO010000095.1:0-8337 GCA_964515325.1 uncultured Roseburia sp.
ATACAGGACAAAAAACGACACAAAAAAAGCGCATCAAATGCGCTTAAAATCTAGCTTTAAAAGATTTTGATAAATTTTTAACAAATATTATCAGATTATATCATTATACTATATTTTTCCTTATTAAATATAATGTAAACGCAAATACACCACACATAAAAAGCGAATGTATCCAACTTAATGTAACAGCCTTATTATTTTCTTTTTCTTGTGCTTTATCTATTTCTTCTTGTGGGATAATATCAGAATTCAATTCTATCACTTCCGGTCTGATTGGGACAAGTGCCGCAATCAAAAAGAAAAACTGCACCAAAAACTTTTCCTTCACTCCATGTTTATCCGGCTCTAACGCAGCGTTGAAGTGCAAAGGTATATTTTCCGGAAGTTTTTTCCAAATATCAATTCCTAACCAAAACACTAATAAAACAAATACTATTCTTAAAATTTTAAGCATCAATAATCTATTCTTCATTATATGTTCACCTCTTTTGTCTTTTAATCACTTATATATTGTACTACAAATGTTGCAAATTTCATATATTTTTTTTGATTATTAATACACTCATCTCAAGACTTAACGCACATTACTATTATACCAATAGTTCACACATTTATAAAATCTTACCCTCAATCGAAACAGTCACCACCTGTGATGGCAAATACTTTCCACTTTCCTGCAATGCCTGCTTTGTTGCTCTTTCGATACCTCCACAGCAAGGCACTTCCATTCTAAGTACTGTAACGCTCTTCACATCATTATTCTTAATAATATGATACAGTTTTTCAAAGTAATCAACACCATCAAGTTTAGGACATCCTATTAGCACAACCTTACCCTTTGCAAAATCCTCATGAAATCTTGTATATGCATACGCTGTACAATCAGCTGCTATCAAAATATCGGCACCATCAAAATATTGAGCTTTTGGAGGTAACAATTTTATTTGCACCGGCCAATTCATTAAAGACTGCGATTTAAGTTTTTTTGCCTCCAACACAGCTTCTTCATCATACTCCGGTGCTTCTCTCATTTCAAATGTTATTGCACCGGTTGGACAGGCCGGAAGACAATCACCAAGACCATCACAATAATTTTCTCTTGTAAGTCTGGCTTTTCCATCCACCATATCTATAGCACCTTCATGACAGGCATTGGCACAGGCACCACATCCATTACATTTATTCTCATCAATCTTAATAATTTTTCTAATCATATATTTTCCTTTCCCAATCAAAGAATTTACAGTTTCTTATTTAACTTTGAAAATATTATACAATAATCAATTCATCTAATATGTTGCACAGGCAACAAAAAAAGATTGCCACATAAAATTTATCGGCAATCTTTTTTACTAAAACTCTTTCAATATTTTAAATGTATTTCTATCATAATCTATATACCCATCACTTTTCATCAGATTTAATTCTCGTGTCAATGCGCTTCTATCAACATTTAAATATTCAGCCAACCGTCCCCTTCCCAACGGAATTGTAAAATACTTCGAATTCTGATTACTTGCCTGCAAAAGCAAATATGCCGCAATCTTTTCTCTCAAAGACTTCTTACTAATAATATCTATCTTCGACATTAATGCAACATTCTTTTCTGCAATTAATGTTATCATATTTGTGAGCAAACTTTGATGATGCCCACAGGCAGACGAACAGGAATGTAGCACTCTGTCAAATGGTAAAAACAACACTTTTGTCTTTTCATTTGACACAAATGATACGGAAGCAGTATTGTTGCTTCCACAAGCAAATGATTCTCCAAACAATTCATTAGCACTAATAAGAATAATCATTGCTTTATTCCCCCAAATGTCTTCTCTTATCATCTGAACACTTCCCTCAAGAACAAGTCCGACACATTTCATTTTCTCATTTTCCAACGAAATAAATTCATCCTTCTTATATTCCTTAAAAAAAGAACCTACACATTTTAAAGCAGATAAAATATCTTCTTTAGACATATTCTTAAACAAAGGAACATCATACAATATCAGATTTTCAATCTTTTCCATAAATAAACTCCCTAAATTACAAGTTTCCATTACATAAACCATATCATTTGTCCATCACTCCACGATTCCTGCTTAGCTTCATGTATAATATCATTCTCTTTCAATTCACCTATCAGTAATGGTGAAATAGAATTATGCAGCTTCATATTCCGTACAACCGTTTCTCTATCATAATTAGCATAACAATAAACACATCCATGTCCACAGGTATTATACTCACCAATATCACTACTAATCAAACAATCACACTCTTCTCTTGCCCATTTTCTACTTTTAGGAACCTCCAATGAACTTCCAATAGCTCTTTCAATTATATTCTGTGTCATACAACCACTTACATCCACACCAAATACTTCTAATTCTGTCCCTTCACAACAGCTTCGTATCTTAATCCCATACTTCTTCCCAATGTCAGCAAAGGCTTCACCAAGCTTCAATCTCTCATCTCTAGTTACTTCTCTTACTCCTGAAAAATTCCTTTTTGTCTTCTGATACAAATCAATAAAACTAATTACACAATTATCGACATAACCACTTAAATTTTGAGCCATCTTTTCAAAGCTCTTTATATGAAAGTCAAAATTATACTTTTCTGTTATAAAAATAGGATCATAACGCCAGCTGATAGCTTTTATACCAACTTTCTCTGACAATTTTTTAAACGACTCCATCACATTCAATTTATTCGGAACATAAGGTTCAATATCCTTTTCATAAGGGGTAATAGTCACAAACCAAAACTGTTTAAAACCAGATAACTCATTCATTCTATTAAGCATCGGCTTAGGATTTTTGGTACAAAAACAAATGCAATCAACCACATCCGGTGACAAAATATATTTCGTTATCTGTTCAGGATAATACGGATTTCTTACATATACAAAACCATCTTTTATTCTATTGTAAAACCATTCGCTATAATATCCAGGAATATCCGTTCTCATTCCAGCATTTATAATCACATCACACCACCTACGCTATCAAAAAACATGCTACTATCATTATCACAAGAAAAATAATATTAATTACTGTAAATTTCTTAAAATAAATTCCCTTTTCATCAGGGTATTCCTTTGCCACAAACTTATAAGAAATCAAACTTGCCATAGACGCTATCAATGTTCCAAGTCCACCTACATTTACACCAACTATTAACGCATCCCAATTAGATGTGAATCCCGATAATAATATAGCTGCAGGCACATTACTTACAACCTGACTTAATAATGCAGAAGTAATAAACTCATTTCCTTCTAAAATGCCATTAAGAAAATTTTGAAATTGCTCAATTCTTCCCATATTTCCAACAAATATAAAGAAGCCTACAAATGTAACAAGCAACGAATAATCAATCTGCCCAATTACCTTCCTATCCATTACCAAAAGCAATACTATGGTTACAACAACCATTACTTCAATAGGAATTATTCTCACAACTACCAGTATACACAAGAAAAACATAATAATGTAAATGAATTCTTTTATAATTGTAGCTTTTTCAATTTCTCTATTTTCTTTATTTGTAGCAATTGTTGTGATTGTTTCACCTTTTTTACTCCACAATACAACCGCAACTACTATCAAAGCCAGCGCAAGTAATGTATATGGCAGCATTAGTTTCATAAATTCCATTAAAGACATTTCTGATTTGGTATACAAATATAAATTCTGCGGATTACCTATAGGCGTTGCCATGCTACCAAGATTAGCAGCAATTGTCTGCATTACAACAACAGGTATTACTCTATCCGTCCTACCGGATACCTTTAGTACCTCCAAGGTCAACGGAACAAATGTAATAAGTGCCACATCATTTGTTATAAACATTCCGAAGAAAAAGCAAAGTAACACCAATATAAGTTCAAGACTTCTCTCACTTCCCGCTGTATTAAGAAGTTTTTCAGCAATCATCTGGAAGAATCCTAAATTTTTAAGTCCAGCCATTACTGCCATAAGGCAGAATAATATGCCAAGCGTTCTAAAATCTATATAATCTATGTACTCTGCGTCAGGTATTACGACAAACATTGATATAATCGCAAGTATCCACGCAACTGTTAATACAGTTTCTTTTTTTATAAAGTTCTTTATCTGCGTCATATTTTTATAATCCTTTATCCATATCTTCTATCAATTTCACAAGTTCATTCATTGATTTATCCTATCTCTATCTATATTTTCGAACTTATCCTTATCCACATACTTCCAGAAATTTGGTGTTATAAACCAATGACCTGTAGCAGGTTCATTTAAGACTTTACCCGAATCAAATAAGATTGCTTTTATTTTACTCATATCCTTTTTCTCCAAAATCCAACTTTTATTTTCTTACCACATAAATATATCTTGCCATTTTATTTTTAAAATCTTCATAAGATTCTCTTACACATTCAGTTTGGCACATCAACATTTCATACCATTTTTCATATCCCTCTTCAACAAATTCCTGTTGGTGTAAAATTGCTTTCTCTCGCTTTATATTCAACATTTCATATGTCTGTTTTGTTATATCAATTGCCTCAAACTTCATCGCATTTTTCTCTAGTGCAATTGCTATTTTAGTTGTATACATATTCTTGGTTTTAGGCATTATGTCACCTTCTTGATATCCAACAAAAAATACTCCATCTTTTTTCAACCATTTTTTTACTTGTGAAACAAATGAAATCATGTCTTTAGTAAAATACATAGTATCCATAGATGTTATAACATCAAACTTTTCTTTTGGATAATCAATTTGTCCTATTATACCCTCTTTAAATTCCGAATTAATATCAAACATTCTTTTTGCATCATTTATGGCTTGTTCTGAATAATCAAATCCAGATATATATGCCCCTGTCATTTTTTGTAAATATCCAAGCATTTTTCCATTACCACAACCAATATCTAATATATGTATATTACCCCCTTCTGGTATATGATCTAATATCATATTTATTTGATTTATATCACTAAAACCATCCTGCGAAAAATCCTCTCCAAAAGCTTCCCTGCAAAATGATTGAAATGTCATAGAATTCTTTGCCATTTCATAAAACTCTTCATACTCTGTATAAAACATCAATTCTTCTTTATTCATATAAATTTCTCACTTAATCCAAATTATCTCTTCCTATATCTTTTCTCTATCACCAACACATACACTACAACCATCGCAATAGTTTCAATCATTAATCCGACTATAGTTATAAATATGTATGGTGAATTCTGTCCTGCAAGAAGTGGTAATCCAAGCAGAATCATCACAATACCATACACACACCACATTATTCCTACAGCACGGTTATAACCTTTAATATCAGTAACCTCAAACATTTCAGCATTCGCAAAGAACCCCATCGGTTTCTGAGCAAGAAATGCACCCATCCCAATTGCTACGAATATCAAAGATATTATTGTCCATAATATAAAACCAAACATAATTTTCCTCCACAAACTAATTACTCTCCTCTATATTACCATATCAAGTCTCCTTTTAAAATAATTTCTCCAAGTACATTATAAAAATTTAATAATTTAACTACTATATTCTTACTTTTCTATTTAATTGATAAAAATACATGTTTTTTTTAGTATATTATGTACAAAAACTCATATATGTTTTTTACTTGCAACAATAAAAAAAGAGTACTATCATATCATCATACTTTTAGTTCGAGCATAAAGTCTAAACTCTTAATCTCCATATTGACAATATGGCATATATCCCATATACTAAAGAAAGGAATTACAAATGAATAACTTTAATATTGAATATTACAAGGATAAGCACGGAAAGTGTCCTGTAATTGATTTTTTAAGTTCTTTAGAGCCTAAAATGGAAGCAAAAACATTAACTCTAATATATTTACTTGAAGAATATGGAAACAATTTAGGACAACCTTATTCCAAACACCTAACTGATGGTATTTTCGAACTAAGAATAAAACAAGGAAGCAATATATCTAGATTATTATATTTTTTCATTGTCGGACAAAAAAATAATATTAACTAATGGTTTTATTAAGAAAACTCAAAAAACTCCATCATCAGAAATAAAACTTGCAAAAAAATACAGAAAAGATTACCTTAAAAGAAAGGAGAATTTATTATGAGTGATTTTAGAGACTATTTAAACAAGCGTTTAGAGGACGAGGAATTTCGCAAAGAATGGGAAGCTTTAGAACCAGAATATAATACTATCCGCGCTATAATCGAAGCTCGAAGAAAGAATAATCTTACCCAAAAACAACTTGCTGAAAGAACCGGTATAGACCAAGCAGACATAAGCAAAATCGAAACAGGCAATGCCAATCCTACTATTCAAATGCTTCAGCGTCTTGCTGATGGTATGGATATGGTGTTAAAGTTAGAATTTATTCCTAAAAACAAAATATAATTTTTATTACTAACATTGGATTCAAGCGTCTTCTTGACATTCACTATATTTTAGTCTATTATATTCATTGGTCGCAAACCACGGCGTGTGGCTCAGTTTGGCTAGAGCGCTGCGTTCGGGACGCAGAGGTCGCAGGTTCGAATCCTGTCACGCCGATATTTTATGAATTATTGTTAATAAAAAAACAGCAGAAAGCATAACCTTCCGCTGTTTTTTATTTCTAACTGTTTTCCTTCATTCTTGTTTTATTTATAGCTTCATGCATATCAGTAAAGAAATCATTATATTTAAGATTATGTCCTGAGGCCTTAATCATTCCTACACGAAGATTCAAAGGAATACTATGATCATTCCACAAGATACATTCACCATTATGAGAAAGCACCTCATTCATTATACTTTCAACATAATTTAAATCATCACTTCCTGTAATCAATGCAAACTCGTCACCGCCAATTCTTAACTGAATCATTTCCTCTGTGCTTACTCTGTCAATTCTCCTTGCCGTCTCTAATATCGCCAAATCTCCCGCTTCATATGAAATATCATTGATTGGTATAAGACCTACAATATCAAAACATATTACATATGTATCCTTCATATTTACAATCACATCATATGCTTCACTTATATCTACTTTTTTTCTTGCCATCTCCTGGTCAGCTCCTTCCTCGAACTTGTAGTCCAGTTTTGGATAAATCCCTGAGAATTTCCAATGCTTTTTATACTCAGTTGGAGTTTCATTCCACACCTTTTTAAAAGTCCTTACAAAATGCTCTAGTGAACCAAACTGGTACTTATATGCAATGTCAATAATCTTCATGTCTGACTCAAGAACATCCCTTGCCGCAAGGCATATTTTACGCTTAATAATATAATCCTTAACACTTCTATGAAGCGCAAGACGAAAAAGCTTCTGTAAGCTTGACAATGAAACATTACAGCTATCAGCCACATCCTGACTGTCGATCTCTTCGTATATATTATCTTCAATATACCTTAGAGCATCTGTCAATACATAAAAATTCTTCATTGCTCCTCCTTTTACAATTAGCCGGCCAGCTATTTAGCTTTTGATTTTATTAACCCTAAGCTTATCTGTAGTATAGCATTTGTAAATTTTTATTTCTTGATATTTTGAGCACAAAATCTATAATACTCCTATCTCTTCATCGGAGTTCTAACCTCAATAAGATTTCCATCCAAATCATAGAAACGAACCAATTTTTGTCCCCATGGACATTCTGTTAATCTAGTTACATACTGCACCTTTTCCTCATATGCATCCAGTCTTTTAACAAAACTTTCAATATCATTTTCTTCAAAATAGAGTTCCGTTGCATTATTATGTACAATTACATTCTTTCCAATATAAGATTTCCATATTTCAGCATCTTGAAGCACCAAACCTTCTGACAAAATGACATTTCCATCATTATCTTGTATGACATCTAAGCCAAACAAATTTTTATAGAACTTCTTTGATTTTTCAATTTCCTTTACAACTATTAAAACATTTTTAAGTTTCATTGTCTCACCACCTTAAAACAATTCTCTCAACTTATCCAAAAACGCATCTTCTCCAAAGGTATTAACTTTGAAAAACATTGCCTGACTTCCTCCTGAAGTTATAGCTGACAAATGTATCGGACCAGCATTTTCCTGAAATAGAGTTACACTCATACTCACCCTGTTTCCACCCATATAACTATATCTTTCAAACACCCGGACACTACATCTTGCGCTATTGCTTACAAAATCACTTTCATCTTCTAAACTTGCTGAAATACTGCCACTAGCAATACCATCTTCAATTTTTCTAATAACAGCGTCAAAATCACCATTTAATTTCATTTCCAACTTAGCCATCTTTATACTTCCTTTCATAAAACAACATAAAATATTTTATCACACATATACAAATGAAGCTAT
>CAZESO010000096.1:0-8302 GCA_964515325.1 uncultured Roseburia sp.
CTGCTCGTTAGTAAAATACTCATTAGTAGTGTGCCACTGGTCAGGAATATTGGTTTCAATACTATACATATTTCTATTACCAAAAGCCCAGTCATAATCCCAGGCAGGACCAAGTTTGGCTAATTCACCAATATCTTTTGTAATAAAAGTAGAATTCTTCATAGAATCCCAGTTCATAGAGAATTCGCAAACCCAGAAGTTAACAACAAGTGATTCTAAATCGAATAATTCAGTATAATGTTTTCCATCATGTTCAGTACAGTTGTAATTTACAGTGCTAACATCGTTACGCCATACATATGAATTCCAACTAAATCTTGTTCCGTAAGCTGTATAATGGGTGTCATCTGAACGGAAGAAGAAATCATCGCTATGTAATGCATATTCAAAGGATTGTATGTAATTTTTAGCGTAATCATATAATTCCTGATTGGTATGTAAAACTGCCGGCTCTGAGAAATAAAATGGAAGTTGGAATGCTGTCTTCAAGGAAACGCCTTCAGGAAGATTTGCATTATAAAAATCCATTTCCAATATAAAACCACCGGTAGCTTCAGGAATATCAACATATTGGCTTAAATCATAAGATTCACCATTATATTCGATTATATGAGGTTCTGAAATCCATCCAAAATCACTTTTAATAAATTCTGAAAGTTCATATTCAAAAGTATCAGCATCTTCATCAGAAAGATCCAGCATTTCTTTTTCCTTCTTTGCAATTATATTAGCAGCATCTTCAGCAAGTTCTTCCCAATCGAATATGTCAACACGCTCTTCATCAATGCGGATTTGTTCGCTTAATGTATATACACCCTGATATTCACCGTTTATTATTAAAATTGCATTTAATGATTCTGTTGCATATGAACCGCCAATATCATTGAAGAAATCACATACCAGTTTGTTTCTGTAAAATGTATGGTCGATATCATTTGCTAACAATACCCAATGCTTAGAAGCACCCATTTCAAATAAATCACTTTTAACTTCAAGCTTTAATTTGTATGGTTTCTTAGGACGGTTAGCCGTTGAATTACCTCTGATTTTTAATTCTGCATTACCATTGTACTCAACAACACCTTCTGAAAAATTATTTATGATAGTAACAGTAGCAGCAGTATACTCAGTAGAAATCATGGTTTTATCACCAAGGTCAACATAAATAACAGGAAGTGAGCTGTCCTGAACGCCATATTGTACGATTTCTTCTGTGACTTCCGGCTCGATAGTTTCTTGAACTAATGCTTCAGGCTGCTTGTCTTCAGGAACTAAAAGTAGAGCTATAGCAACCACTAATGAACAAATTGCGGCTATCAACCATCCGATGTATAATTTTACTTTTTTTTGCATTTTTCCCCCTTTCTATAAAGAATTATTCCATTAAACTATCCCATAATTCGTATAATGTTTCTAATTCCTTATTAAGTTTTGTTTGTTTCTCATGTATCTTAAGGGATTCTGACGGAGAAGAGTAAATTTCTTCTTTAGCCATCTCCTCATTAAGCAAATTAATTTCTTCTTCAATAGAAGCAATCTTTTCTTCTGTTTTCTTTAAATCATTTTGACGTTTTCTTTGTTTTGCCTGTTCTTCCTTCATAGCCTGCCAATCTTTTTTACCCTCGCTGTCAATTGTGGCAGTTGTAACAGCATTGCTTGAAGTGGCGGCACTTGAGGAAGTTGTATTGACGGTAGTTACAGAAGGTGAAAGGATAGGATGCTTCAAAAGATAATAATCATAATTACCTATATAGTTTGTAAGAACCTGACCTTCTAAATCTAAAATTCTGGTAGCTGTTTTGTTAATAAAATATCTATCATGAGATACATATAAAACAGTACCTTCGTAATTGTTTATAGCATTTTCAAGAATTTCCTTGGATTCAATATCAAGGTGGTTTGTAGGTTCGTCCAGTATAAGCAGATTGGCATATGAAAGCATAAGCTTTGCCAAAGATACTCGACCACGTTCTCCACCACTTAAATCTCCGATAAGCTTGAAAACATCATCTCCTGTAAAAAGAAATGCTGCAAGAACATTTCTAATCTCTGTATTAGTAAGAGTAGGGTAGGCATCTGAAATTTCATCAAAGATAGATTTGTTCATATTAAGAACATTATGTTCCTGATCATAGTAGCCTATCTCTACATTTGAACCAAGTTTAATGTCACCGGTATCCTGTGGTACAAGTTGATTAATAATCTTAAGAATTGTTGTTTTACCTGTTCCGTTAGCACCGATAATAGCAACCTTTTCCCCACGTTTTATGTCAAAATTAACATTGTTGAAAAGCGATAAACCATCATAAGCTTTTGAAAGATTAGTTACACTGATAACATCATTGCCACTTAGCTTTCTTGGAGTTAATGCAAATCTCATATTGGCGTTGTCCATAATCGGTTTGTCTAATACTTCGATTTTATCAAGCATTTTCTCACGACTTTCAGCACGTTTAATGGATTTTTCACGATTGAAAGATTTTAATTTATCAATAACTTCCTGCTGATGCTTGATTTCTCGTTGCTGATTAATGTATGCTTTCATAAGATTATCACGAAGCATAGCTTTTTTTGACGAATAATCAGAATAATTACCGGAAAAAACAGTAACCTTTGAGTGGTCAATTTCAATAACCTTTGTAACTATTCTATCGAGGAAAAATCTGTCATGAGCAACAATAACAACAGTTCCTTTATAGTTTCTTAAAAAATCTTCAAGCCATGTAATAGAAGCAATATCAAGGTGGTTAGTAGGCTCGTCTAAAAGTATAATGTCAGGCTTTGACAAAAGAAGCTTACAAAGAGCAACTCGTGTTTTTTGACCACCTGAAAGAGTGGAAAGAAGCGAGTTGTGATCATCTTCTGTAAAACCTAAGCCACGAAGAACACCTAAAATTTCACTTTTGTATGAATATCCGTTAAGAGCTTCAAATCTATGAACAAGATTTGTATAAGAATTCATATGTGCATCTAATTCATCACCTTCAAGATTTTGCATCTGGGCTTCCATTGAACGGATACGTTGCTCCATGTCAATGATATCCTGTTTAACAGAAAGCATCTCTTCATAGATGGTATTATTGGTATTAATATCCTGATGCTGGCTTAAATAACCTAAAGTTTTACCTTTGGATATAACTACAGAGCCTTCATCAGCAGATAGTTCATTTACGATGATTTTAAGTAATGTAGATTTGCCGGCACCATTGATACCAACAATAGCAGCTTTTTCGCCATCTTCAACGACGAAAGAGCAATTTGATATTATTTTATTATCATCAAATGTCTTGGATATATTGTTACATGATAATATCATTTGTCTGTCCTCTCATAAAAAAACTAAATAACTTTCATTATTCTACCATAAAAATACAAATTTTAAAATACTTCTTTGAGAAATTGACATTCAAACCTTAAAAGTTTATAATTAAGCTAGTGTGTTACGTTTTAAACATTGTTTTGGAGGAATTACCGTGAATAAATCAACTGAAAATAAAATATCCAAAGCTGTTATAAAGAGATTACCTAGATATTATAGACATTTAGGTGAACTTTTGGAAATGGGAGTAGAGAGGATTTCGTCAAATGAATTAAGTTATAGAATGAAGGTTACAGCCTCTCAGATTAGGCAGGATTTGAACCAATTTGGTGGTTTTGGACAGCAGGGATATGGATATAATGTCAGATATTTATATGATGAGATAGCTAAAATTCTGGGACTTGACAGAGTGTATAATGTGATAATAGTAGGTGCAGGTAATCTTGGAAGAGCAATTGCTAATTATGCCAATTTCGAAAAAAGAGGATTTAAGATTACAGCGATATTTGATATCAATAAAGATTTGAAAGGTATGGAAGTAAGAGGCATTGAAGTTCGACACCTCGATGAGTTGGAAGAATTTGTAGAGGCTAATACTGTAGATATTGCAGCATTAACCATACCTAAAGCCGAAGCAGTGAAAATTGCAGAAAAGCTTGTTAATTTAGGTGTTAAGGCATTTTGGAATTTTGCGCATACAGAACTTAATGTACCGTCAGACGTATTGGTGGAAAGCGTACATTTGTCAGAAAGTTTAATGCGACTTTCATATAATTTGAAAAATGCAGGGAAGGGTGATGAATAGTGGCTAAAAGAGACAAATACGAAGATATGATAAAAGAAGAGATATTAGGTGTTTTAAAATCTGCTAAACTACCTATTTTCACTTTGGATAGAAAATGGATTGTTTTATTTAGTGGAGATAATAAAACAAAAGAGATAGAAGAGCTTGAGGAAAAGGTTAATAAGATACTTAGAAGTCAGGGAAGCGTTAACACAAAAAGAACTGAACTCACACAATTGAAGAAAAAGCTTATGAAGGGCATCGTTGAAAACATGGATAGCAATGATAAGCGAGTTGATAAGAAGCTGTCGAAAAGCAGGGATTTAATTAATGATATTAATGACAAATTGATATTGCTTGAAGATGAAGAATTATCAATACCTAAAGAACTTAGGGAAACAAATGCTAAGCTTGGACTTGAAAGTTTGACAGTTATGTATGAGAATGTCAGCGAATTTGATGACGACATTGCTGAATTAGATGAATGGATAGAAAAGACCAGAGCCGAGCTTAAAGAAAAAGTTGCTTTAAGGCATGAAAAAGCCGAAGTTAACGAGAAAATGAAGCAGTACATGTATAATATTTTTGGTGGAGAAGTGGTATCTATGTACAGAAGGTACATGGAGGAGGAAGAGTAATGAAGGTTGTTTCTGGTACTGAGTTAAAACAAATTGAAGAATATGCGATAAATACAATAAAGTTGCCATCTCTAACACTTATGGAGAGGGCAGCTTTAAGTGTGTACGAGTATATTGTTGGTGAATATGACAAGGATAAGGCAGTACTTGTAATTGCCGGAGTAGGTAATAATGGTGCAGATGGTATTGCTATAGCAAGAATGTTGCACATTTCCGGAAGAAAGGTTGCCGTAAAGATAATCGGTAATCTAGGGAAAGCAACAGAGGAGTTTAAAATTCAGTACGAAATATTTAACAATGTAAAAGGAAAGATTATTTTTATAGAACCTGATATGAATAAATATGATATTCTGGTGGATGCATTGTTTGGCATAGGCTTAAAGAGAGAGATTACAGGTGAATATAAAGAAATAGTCAATATTGTTAATGATAAATTTGCTGATAAGACTATTATTTCAGTTGATATTCCATCCGGTGTTGATGCTGATACAGGAAATATAATGGGAATTAGTATTAAAGCAGATGTTACTGTTACTTTTTCATGTAAGAAGATAGGATTGTTACTGCCGCCAGGAAATGCTTGTGCAGGTAAAATAATTGTTGCTGATATAGGTATTCCTGAAAGTGCATATGATGGAAGTTATTCAGTTATTACATTTGATAGTAGAAAAGAAGTGAGACTTCCAAAGAGAGATGCTAATGGTAATAAGGGAACATTTGGTAAGGTTCTTATTATTGCAGGTGCAGAAGGAATGTCGGGAGCTGCGTATCTTTGCGGAAAAGCCGCATATAGAATGGGTAGTGGATTGGTTCGAATAGTGACTGTGGAGGAAAATAGAGAGATTCTGCAGAAAATGTTGCCCGAAGCAGTATTGGTAACATATGATAAAGATGCAGAAATAGATTTGTCTGATTCCATAAAATGGGCAGACAGCATTGTTATTGGCCCAGGAATTGGTAAGAGCAATCAGGCATATGATATATTAAAAACGATAATGAGTGCGGATAAAAGAATAGTAATAGATGCAGATGGGTTGAATATTATTAGTGAACATAATGAATTAATAGATTTGTTTGGTGAGAATATAATAATAACACCACATCTGGGAGAAATGGCAAGAATTTCCAATAAAAGCATAACAGAAATCAAAGATAATCTTTTGAAAACAGCAACAGATTATGCTAAGGAGCATAATATAGTAGTGGTACTTAAAGATGCAAGAACAATTGTGTCTGATGGTAAAATGAGCTACATAAATTCATCAGGAAATGATGGAATGGGAACTGCCGGAAGTGGAGATGTTCTGGCTGGCATAATAGGAAGTTTGTATGCTGTTGATAATAACGCTTTTAATTCTGCGATAAATGCTGTATACTTGCATGGTGTGGCAGGAGATTTAGCTGCCGGTAAGTTGGGAAGTGCCGGAGTTATGGCATCGGACATAGCAAATATGGTAAATGAAACGTTGATGTAAGGAAGGCTTGAAAATGGATTTATTAGATAAATATTATAGAATATATTGTCAGGTTAATCTTGATAATATTTATGAGAATATTGTTAATATAAAGAAAAATGTAAATGATGGTACAGGGATGATAGCTGTTATTAAAATGGATGGTTACGGACATGGAGCAGTACCTGTTGCTAAGAAAATCGATAGTCAGGTAGATGCATATGCCGTAGCTACTGTTGATGAGGGTGTCAATTTAAGAAAAAATGGAATTGATAAACCAATATATATACTTGGTTTCACTCATGAAAAGAGAATTGAAGATGCCATCAATTATGATATTAGGATGGCTGTGTTTGAATATGAGCTTGCTGTTTCTGTTGGCAAAAAGGCTAAAGAACTTGGAAAAATTGCAAAAATTCATATAAAAGTTGATACAGGAATGAGTCGAATAGGCTTTAAGGATAATGACGAATCAGTAGAGATTGTTGAAAAAATAAGTAAGCTTGATAATGTTGAAATAGAAGGAATATTTACACATTTTGCGTGTGCTGATGAAACGGATAAAGCTAAGACATATAAACAGATTAAAAGATTTCGCAGTTTTATTGATAAATTATCTGATAAAGGTATCGATATTAAAGTTAAACATTGTTCAAATAGTGCGGGAATTATAGATATCAAAGAGGCCAATTTTGACGCAACAAGAGTAGGAATATCGTTATACGGATTTTATCCGTCAGATGATGTTAAAAAAGAAAATGTACCATTAAAGCCTGCTCTTGAGCTAAAAAGCCATGTTGTGTTTGTCAAGGAAATAGATGAAGGAACAGAAGTAAGTTATGGCGGAACATTTGTTGCTGACAAGAAAATGAAAATTGCAACAATTCCGGTAGGATATGGTGATGGATATCCAAGAAGTCTTTCTGGTAAAGGTTATGTGCTTATAAATGGTAAGCGTGCAAATATACTTGGAAGAGTATGTATGGATCAATTTATGGTAGATGTTACTGACATTGACGCAAAGAAGGGAGATGTTGCGACACTTGTCGGTGAAGATAATGGAAGCGTTTTATCAGTTGAAGAAGTTGCTGATATTGCAGGAACATTTAATTATGAACTAATTTGTGATGTTGGTAAAAGAGTGCCAAGAGTATATATATCAGACGGGAAAATAATTGGTGGAAAAGATTATTTTGATGATAATTATGAATTGACCACATAGTATGTTTAAAAAAAATATATATGGAAATAATGTAAGTGGATAGGCTGGATATGCATATTATAGCTAATATAAATTGTTCACAAATTATTTTTATATATGGAGAGTTATTAAAGTGGTTATAAAAAGAGGGGATATATTTTACGCGGACTTACGCCCTGTAATTGGTTCTGAACAGGGTGGGATAAGACCGGTATTAATAATACAAAATGATACTGGTAATAAGCATAGCCCAACAGTTATATGTGCCGCGATTACATCAAAGATGAATAAAGCAAAGCTTCCTACACATGTGGAATTAGATAGCAATAAGTATGGAATTGTCAAGGATTCTGTTATTTTATTGGAACAGCTTAGAACTATTGATAAAAAGAGATTAAAGGATAAAGTTTGTCATATAGATGGAGAAGTTTTAGAAAAAGTGAATAAAGCTTTGCTTATCAGTTTGGAACTTGATACATAATGATAGGCAAAAAGCCTCTATTGACGGAAAATTGTTGGTGTGATATATTATTTTAGTTAAGTAAAAAAAACAAAGGAGAATGAGTAAATGGAAGGTAACCCCTTGCAGGCGCTAGGTATATTTTTTGTATTTATATTGTTAAATGCTATAATGTATAGCTATGGGGAAGCGCTGAAAAACATTAATGAAAATGAATTGGAGAGAAAAATAGCCGAAGGGTCAAAAAAGGCTAAGAAGATACTAAAGCTCATTGAGAAGCCTGATAAGTTTATAAATACAATTCAGGTTATGTCCACAGCGATTGCAGTGTTTGTAGGTTTTTGGCAGATGAACACATATGCATCAGTGGTTGATGAGTGGATATTTGGTAAATTCGGTACGATTTTGGCTGAAAAAGCATTACTTACTATATCTAATGTGATTCT
>CAZESO010000097.1:0-8241 GCA_964515325.1 uncultured Roseburia sp.
TCCAAGAAATGTTTCAAACGGTATATCAAAACCGTCCTTTACAAGCATTTCGCCACAGTTTGGACAAGCCTTGTCGGGCATATCACATCCTGCACCACCGGAATACTGTTTAACTTCATCAGAATCAAAATCACTATAATGACACTTTTTACAATAATAATGGGGTGCTAATGGATTAACCTCAGTAATACCTGCCATTGTAGCAACAAAAGAAGAACCAACGGAACCACGGCTACCAACAAGATAACCATCTTCGTTTGATTTCCAAACAAGCTTCTGAGCAATAATATACATAACGGCGAATCCGTTACCAATAATTGACTTCAATTCTCTTTCAAGTCTTTCAATTACTACCGGCGGCAATTCCTCTCCATACATAGAATGCGCTTTATTGTAACAAATATCCCTCAATGTCTTGTCAGAATTAGGAATTACAGGCGCAGCCTTGTCCGGATGAACAGGAGAAATCTTCTCAATCATATCACTTATAAGGTTTGTGTTTGTAATAACTACTTCTCTAGCCTTATCTTTTCCTAAATATGCAAATTCTTCCAGCATTTCCTCTGTTGTTCTAAGGAATAATGGCGCCTGCTTATCTGCATCCTCAAAGCCTTTACCAGCCATTATAATCGCTCTGTAAATTGAATCCTCAGGATTTAAGAAATGTACGTCACATGTAGCTACAACAGGCTTATTGAATTTTTCACCAAGCTCCACTATTCTCTTATTAACATGCTTTAAATTCTCTACAGTTGTTTCTTCCTTATCAACCATAAACATATTATTGCCTATTGGCTGAATTTCAAGATAATCGTAGAAATTAACAAGTCTTGCAATTTCCGCATCACTCTTACCTTCATATACCGCCTTATATAATTCACCTGCTTCACAGGCTGAACCTATAATAAGACCTTCACAATACTTCAAATACTCGCTCTTTGGTATTCGAGGCGCTCTATAAAAATAATCAATATGAGACATTGATACAAGTCTGTAAAGATTAATTCTACCAGTCTCATTCTTTGCCAAAATAATGGCATGATGTGAAGGAAGCTTCTTAACAAGCTCCGGTGTTGACTTACAGCTGTCATTAAGCTCATCAAGGGTATGAATATTCATACCATCAAGCATCTCTATAAATTTAACAAAAATCTGTGCTGTACATTCAGCATCATCTACTGCTCTATGATGATTTTGTAATACAATTCCCAAAGCTTTTGCAATATTATCCAGCTTATATCTTGCCATTGACGGCAATAAAAATCTGGCTAACGGAACTGTATCAACTATAGTGTACTCTTTTTCAATTCCTAAATCCTTGCTGTTTTTGAGGATAAAACTCATGTCAAACTCAGCATTATGAGCTACCATTATGGCACCTTCACAGAATTCTACAAATTTAGGTAATACCACATCTATAGTATCAGCATTTACAACCATTGAATCGTTTATTCCTGTAAGCTGTTCAATTCTATAAGGTATAGGAATCTGTGGATTGACAAATGTGCTGAATCTGTCAACAATCTCTCCATTTACAACCTTTACGGCACCAATTTCTATAATCTTGTCATACATTGCAGAGAAACCTGTGGTTTCAATGTCAAATACAACATATGTATCCGTAATATTCTGTCCCTTTGAATTAATTACTATACTTTTTATATCATCTACAAGATATGCTTCAACACCATAAATAACTTTAAAATCCAGTTCTTCGCCCTTGTCTTTATACTTCCATTTAAGCTTGTCTATGGCATGAAGCGCATCAGTAAAGCCCTGTACACAGCCATGGTCTGTAATAGCCAATGCCTTATGTCCAAATCTTATTGCCTGATTAATAAGGTCTCCTGCACTTGCCAGACCATCCATATCACTCATCTTTGTATGACAATGAAGTTCAACTCTCTTTTCAGGGTATTTATCCTCTCTAAACACTCTGAAATCCTTGCCCTTCATAATACCTGTTACAGAACTGATTGAAACCTCTCGCTCAAAGTTATCAAACATGGCAACACCCTTTAAACGAATAAATTTACCTGCTGAAAGCTCTGATGTATACATTTCAAGTTCTTCATTCTTGACGAATATTTTTGCCTTAATTGAATCTGAAAAGTCTGTAATAATAATTGATAAAATCGACTTTTCATTTCTAATGGCTCTGATATCCATAGAAACAATCTGTCCTCTTACAGCAACCTCTCCCGTCTCGTCATTTATTTCAGACATAGGAAGATTTTCATCTGTAAAGCTTCTGCCATATATAACATCCGGATTTTCTTCCCTGGTTTCAGTCTTTTCTCTCTTGAAATACTTATTATCTCTGGTAAACGGCTTCTTTTCTGCCGGTTTTGACTCTGCCGGCTTAGCTTCTGTAGCCTTAACTTCTTCCGGCTTAGCTTTCGCTTCTTCCTTCTCCCTATCTGTTTCTACTTTTACAATTGGCATCTTAGTAGTGTATACTTCATCTTCATCAGCAAATTTTGCATCAATGTCTTTTTCTGTTTGTTTGTACTCAACCAATACATTTACATTGATACCACATCTCACTTCAAATATTTCTTTAAGCATTGAAACAAGCTGTTTAACCTTATAATCAACAACATCATATTCATCCAATATAAGTGTCATATTTTCCCCTGCGAATTCCATATCTGCATTTTGAAAAATGTTTGCCAATAACCTGCTTTCTTCCAAAAGCTCCTCATAAATACTTTCTTTATATGCATCATAAAGATTCTCAGGATTATACTGACTGGACAGTTTAAAATAAGGCTCTATTTTTACAAATAGGCCTGTAGTACTAAGTAACTGCTTTTTTATCTCATATGCAACATAATTTAGTTGCTTTTTCTCTATTAATCTTGGACTTAAAAGCTTGACAGTAAGTGTTCCTTTTTCTCTGCTCATAGCTATTTTCTCCACTTCTGTCATAGCAAATAAATCTTTAAGACTATCCTTTAATTTAAGATCTGGAAATGTATCAAAAAACTTTTCACATCCCATATACTTAACCTCACTTCCAATTATCAAGCTCTTCTCTTAATGTTTCTAATAATTTATTCTCAGGAACCTTCTTTACAACTTCACCTTTCTTAATAAGAAGTCCTTCTCCAATTCCTCCGGCTACTCCTATGTCAGCCTCTCTTGCCTCACCCGGTCCGTTTACCACACATCCCATAACAGCAACCTTTATATTTAAGTGGTCATATTCCTCCACCATATTTTCAACCTGATTAGCAAGTCCAATCAAATCAATCTGTGTTCTTCCACAGGTAGGACATGAAACTACTGTAATTCCATCCTTTCTAAGCCCTAATGTTCTAAGAACAAGCTTTGCTGTCTTTATCTCATTAATTGGATCACCTGTAAGGGATACTCTGATTGTATCACCAATACCTTCTGAAAGTATCATGGAAAGTCCCATAGCAGACTTGATATTTCCACTATATAATGTACCTGCTTCTGTAATACCCACATGAAGTGGATAGTTTGTCTTTTCTGCAATAAGCTTATGAGCTGCAACACACATAAGTACATCTGATGACTTAATGCTGATTACAAGATTATCATAACCTAATTTTTCAACTAATTCTACTTTATCCAATGCACTTTCTACAATGCCTTCTGCCGTTACCTTACCATACTTCTCAAGAATATTCTTCTCAAGAGAACCACTGTTAACACCAACTCTTATAGGTATATTGTGAGCCTTAGCAGCATCTATAACAGCTCTAACTCTATCTTCATTTCCTATGTTACCAGGATTAATACGAATCTTGTCTGCACCATTTTCTATAGCAGCAATGGCAAGTCTGTAATCAAAATGAATGTCTGCAACTAATGGAATATCAATTTGAGCCTTAATGTCTGCTAATGCCTTAGCAGCACTCATATCAGGCACAGCGCATCTTATAATATCACAACCGGCAGCAGTTAAGCTCTTAATCTGTGATACAGTAGCATCCACATTATCAGTCTTTGTATTAGTCATAGACTGTATAAGAATCGGATTGCCTCCACCAATTACTCTATCTCCAATTTTGATTACTTTTGTATTATCTCTGTACATAATCTCTCCTAAAATAATTTTGCTATATCCTTAAACATAATATAAAATGCAAATAACATTAAAAGCAATAATCCTGCAAGATGAATATATTCCTCTTTCTTAACCGGCTTTCCAACTATTGCCTCATATATAAGGAATAATAATCTTCCTCCATCAAGTCCCGGTATTGGCAATAAATTCATAACACCAAGGTTTGCACTCAAAAGTATTGAAAGATTTGCTAAATTTAAGAACACTGCCATAAAACCGGCACTTTCGCTTTCCTTATATACATCATCAATGATATCCACAATACCCACAGGTCCTGTAAAATCATTAACTGAAAGTCCGCCTGTAAATAACATTCCAAGGCTTTCAAATACTTGCTTTACCTGATACTTGATTTCTGAAAAACTGTATTTTATAACATCAAAGCCCTTCGCTTCTATTCTTGCCATATTATAACTGAATCCTGCCACATATAACTCACTTGAAAAGCTAGGTGTAACTGTCATTGTCATTTCTTCGCCATCTCTCTCAATAACAATTTCTACATCTTCTTCTGTTAACGGATTCTTTGTCAAATAAATATTAAGATCTGCTCCTGATTCTATTTTCTCGCCATTTACAGAGATAATTATATCTCCTGACTTAATTCCGGCTTCTTCTGCAGCTCCATCTTCAACGATTTCACTAAGCTTTGCAGCATCATTGTTCGCTGTGTACGAAATACCTAATGCATATTTCTTTGTCTTCTGTGGCTTTATTGTAAGTTCAACTTTCTTACCATCACGAAGTACTGTCATCTCTATCTCTTCAGCAGATACAGGATTAACATATTGTTCCAAGTACACCTCTCTGGACAAATCAATATCTTTGCCATTATATTCTACAATGATATCGCCTTCCTTCAGACCGGCTTCCTGCGCACCTGAACCATTAACTACCAAAGCAATCTCCGGATTATCATATCCCGCCATGCCTATAACTATTAGTGCAAGCACAAACGCAAGTAAAAAGTTAAATACCGGACCAGCCGCTATTACTACCATTCTTGCCCAAACAGACTTATTCTCAAATGCTTTTTCAAAATCAGCATCTTCTATATCTTCATCTGCCAGCTCCTTATTAAGCATTTGACACGCACCACCAAATGGTAATACCTTCAATGAATATGTTGTTTCACCTTTCTTGAATTTGAAAAGGCTTGGTCCCATACCAATAGAAAATTCAACAACACATATTCCATTTTTCTTAGCCATGATAAAATGTCCAAATTCATGGATAAATATTAACATTCCAAATATAATTACTGCTACTATAATACTCATTTTAATTCTCCCACTTTGCTTTTACAATCTCATAAGTCCAATTTTCTGACTCAAGAATTTCTTCCAGATTAGGATTTTCTATATGCTTATGATTCTCCATAGCATATTCAATTATATCTACTATTTCAAGATAACTTATCTTTCTGTCTAAAAACATACTTACAGCCTGCTCATTTGCAGCATTAAATACTACCGGCATTGAGCCACCGCATCTGCCGGCATCAAAAGCAAGCTTTAACGCTCTAAAATTCTCCATATCCGGCTTTTCAAATGTTATACTGCTAATTTCGTAAAAATTAACTCTCTTGCCATCGAGAAACCTTCTTTCAGGATAATATAACGCATACTGTATTGGTAATCTCATATCAGGAGTCCCAAGCTGCGCCATTACACTACCATCCTTAAACTCAACCATTGAATGAATTAAGCTTTGAGGCTGGATAAGCACCTGAATATTATCAAAATCCACATCAAATAACCATTTTGCCTCAATAACTTCAAGTCCCTTATTAACCATTGTAGATGAATCGATGGTTATTTTCTTGCCCATTGCCCAATTCGGATGCTTTAACGCATCTTCAACAGTTACATTTTTTAAATCTTCTATTTTCTTTCCTCTAAACGGTCCACCTGAAGCTGTCAATATAATTTTCTCCACCTGCGAACGTTTCTCTCCATGAAGACACTGAAATATTGCACTATGTTCACTATCCACAGGATATATATTAACATTATATTCCTTAGCAAGCGGAATTATTATATGTCCTGCAGTTACTAATGTTTCTTTATTAGCCAAAGCAATGTTTTTACCAGCTTTGATTGCTGCAATTGTTGGTCTTATACCAATCATTCCAACTACTGCTGTCACAACAATATCTGCCTCCGGCTCCACTGCAACCTTTACAAGACCTTCCATACCTGTTACAACTTCAACATTTAAATCAGCTAGCTTAAGCTTTAATTCTTTTGCCTTGTTTTCATCATAAACACACACAATATTTGGCATAAACTGTCTAACCTGCTTTTCAAGTAATTCAATATTACTGTTTGCAGAAAGAGATACCACATTTAAATCATTATTCTTACTTACTATGTCCAATGTTTGAGTTCCTATAGAACCTGTAGACCCTAATATTGCAATATTTTTCATATTCTTCCTCCCAACACTTAAAAGTTGATAAGTGTCACCAAATAATATATTATAGGTGATGTAAATATTATACTGTCAAATCTGTCAAGGACTCCACCATGTCCCGGAATAAGTTTTCCATAATCTTTAATATCATAATTTCTCTTTATTGCCGAAGCAGTAAGGTCACCAATCATAGACACAAGTCCTGTAATACCACAAACTACCGCAAAGCCTATAACAGCATTACTCATACTTATATAATCACCTACAAAATGTCCATATAATGCACCTATTAATGCCGCACCTAAAACACCACCTACTGCACCTTCGATAGTTTTCTTTGGACTAAGAACAGGTGCCATCTTGTGCTTACCACAAATCATACCTGCAAGATATGCACATGTATCACATCCCCATGACGCAATAAATATAAGCCAGAATGTAAATTTTCCACCATCACTGATTCTAAGAAGATACATAAATGACATAAGTACGGCTACATAAATAACTCCAAAAAATGCCATTAATACCTGTTCTGTCTTATATTTAGGAAATGTAAAAACGTACATACTCATTAAAACCAATAAATACGCTATTATGATTAATAATAAATACTTTTCATTCCAAAAATAAATAGATAAATAGTAACATACTGTTGCAATATATCCCACTACACCTATTGACTTGTTCTGAATGTCAACAGTCTTATATATTTCATATACACCTATAATTGATAATGTCAACGATAAGCTAAACATTACAACTCCACCCATAAGTGCTGCTACAAGTATAATAGCTACAAGTACAATACCACTTATCAGTCTTTCTAAAAATGATTTTGTCATAAGATTTTTAATACCAGCCATATTTCTTCCTCTCCGTTAAGACTTTACTGTTCCGAATTTTCTCTCTCGTTTATTGTATTGTATTACTGCCTTTGCCAATTCTTCTTTATTAAAATCCGGCCATAATACATCCGTAAAGTAAAATTCTGTATATGCAAGCTGCCATAATAAGTAATTTGATAATCTCTGTTCACCACTTGTTCTAATCAGTAAATCAGGATCCGGGATACCTTTTGTATCTAAATAATCAGAGATTGTTTCTTCATTAATGTCTGCAATATTAATCTTTCCATTAACAGCATCTTCTGTTAACTTTTTTACACTTCTAACAATTTCATCCCTGCTACCATAATTAATAGCAATTGTAAAATTAAGTCCTGTATTATTCTTAGTCGCTTCCCACAACTCATCAATCTTTTCTCTGATATTATCATTAAGTCCTGACTTGTCACCAATTACTCTGACAACCATATCATTCTTATTTGATCTTTCAATACAATCCACAAGATAGTCTTTCAACAATTTCATCAAAGCATCAACTTCATCCTGTGGTCTTTTCCAATTCTCAGTAGAAAAAGCATACACTGTAAGGTATTTTATCCCCATATTGTGCGCATCTTCACAAATCTGCTCAACTGTCTTTGCACCTTTTGCATGTCCATAATTTCTAGGCATCATTCTCTTTTTTGCCCATCTTCCATTACCATCTAATATAATCGCAACATGCCCAGGTATATTCAACCCTTCAAGGTTCATATTCTTTGAATCTTTCGCCATACTTTCACTCCTGAATACCATTTTCTTTATATGCAAATAAAAGGGGACCATTATGTCCCCTTTGCATTCATTACACTGTAAGGATTTCTTTTGATTTATCTTCTACAG
>CAZESO010000098.1:0-8214 GCA_964515325.1 uncultured Roseburia sp.
GATACATTGGTTTTATCATCCCTTGATGATATATGCTGGTTACTTAATATTAGAGGCAATGACGTGGAATATAATCCTGTTGTATTGTCGTATATGATTGTATCGGAAGAAAAAAATATATTATATGTTTCAAAAGAAGCAATAGATAAGGATTTGCAAATTGAATTAAAAGATATTTACATTAAAGATTATATGGACATTTATGAAGATATAAAGAATTTAGACGAGATTATAGGTGAAGATAAAATCATAATGTTTGATGATAAGAAAACAAATTACACTATAGGCTGTGAACTTATGAAATATAAGGGAACTAAGGTGTTAGATAACCCTACAACGCTGATGAAGTCGATAAAAAATCAGGTGGAAATTGATAATATAAGAGAGGCACATATATTAGATGGTGTGGCGTTAACCAGATTTATGTGTTATGTGAAGAAATATGGTCATAAAGTTAAAGAAAATGAGTATGAGTTGGGAAAACTTATTGCAAGATATAGAAGTGAAATTGAAGGTTATAAGGGAGAAAGCTTTGAACCGATAGTAGCATTTGGTGCTAATGGCGCAATGTGCCATTATGAAGCTAAAGAAAATGAATGTAGTGAAATTGGTAAAGATAGTTTCCTGTTGTTTGATACAGGTGGTCAGTATTTAAAAGGTACAACTGATGTTACACGAACCATAGCTGTGGGACAAGTGTCAAATATCATGAAAAAGCATTACACGGCAGTACTTAAAGGTAATCTAAAGCTTGGAAATATTAAGTTCCCAAAAGGTATTAGAGGGATTAATCTTGATGTGCTGGCAAGAGAAGCTCTTTGGCAAATGGGACTTGATTATAATCATGGAACAGGTCATGGAGTAGGTTATTTCTTGAATGTGCATGAAGGTCCTAATAGCATTAGATTTCGTGGAAATGATACAGTTATATTTGAAGAAGGAATGCTTACATCAAATGAACCAGGCTATTATGAAGAGGGAAAATATGGCATAAGACTTGAAAATCTTATAATGTGCAAAATGGCAGAGAAAACAGAATATGGACAGTTTATGAGATTTGAAAGTTTTACAATGGTTCCTTTTGATTTGGATTGTATAGATGTGGAAATGCTTGATGAATTAGAAAAAACATTACTTAATAATTATCATAAGGAAGTGTTTGAAAAGCTTAGTCCGTATTTGGATACAGAGGAAAAACAGTGGCTTAAGGAGGCAACAAGAGAAATATGGTAATTAACTTTAAAAACAATGTATTGTTGGATAAAGAAAATGTGGAAATAGTTGAAGATAACCATTATATAATACATGTTGATAAAGATGGTGAATATAATTTACGTGTATGTGCAGGGGATGAAGAAGATGAGGGAGATGTCAGTGTTCATGTAGTTATCAATGGAGAAGAAAGAGAATCTATATGGGTATATGATAAAAGTATTTGCGAAAGAGTATACAAGGTTCAGGCTGTATCCGGTGTGATAGATATTAAATTTTATGGCAAGTATGTGTGCATACAAAGAATAGATATAGGTGAAAAAATTGTTGAAATACCAAAACTTTCAGGTGCATCAGATGTAAAGATGATATTTGGAAAGGCATATGCTTATGTGGAGCTTGTGTGGAATACAACAAGCGAGAAATGCATGATTACAAAAACATTCATTAATTCTGATGAAGAACCAAAGCAGCTCAAGGCTCATGGAACAGGATATATAGATGAAGATGTGGTATTGGGTGAAGAATACGAATATGAGGTAAGAGTTGTTGATTCGTTGAAATTTGATGGTGAAAATTCAAATAAGGTTAGAATATTAATAATGGATTCTACAAAAGAAGTGAAAAATATTGATGACCTAAAGGTGGAAAAGCTTGAAAATGAAAAGGTATCTATTAGCTTTAATAGAAATGAAGAACAAGTTTTTTACAGAATTTATAAACAGCCAAGCTTAGGAAATATGAAGCTTGTGGATGTGATAGATATTAGAAAGGGAGAACCTGTCATAAGAGAAAATCCGCAGGTGACAGAAAGCAGCAGAGTTGCCAATGAAGTGTCTGTAAGTGATGGGAAAATAATATTTACTGATAATAATGTGTATACAGATTGTGAATTTACCTATGGTGTAGAAGCTGTATGTCTTGGTGGAGTATCTGAAATGGCGAAGGTGGTTTCTGATATTGTCGCTCCAAAACGCAAGAGACAAATGGAAAAGCTTGATAGAGGAGCAATAGCTGTTAAAGTTAAAGAAGGAATCTTTGTCAGCTGGCGTTTATGTGCAGATGAATATGAGAAAAATGCAGGTTTTAATTTGTATTTAGAAGGTAAGAAGCTGAATGAAGCACTTATAACCGGGGCCACAAACTATCTGATAAAGGATAAGTCGATTTTGGCTGATTCAATGATTGAAGTTAGAATGGTAATTGATGGAGTTGAAGAAGAAAAAGGATATATGGCTAAAGTGTGGAAACACAATTTTTTGGACATTCCTATAAATAAACCTGAAAATTATACAACGCCTGATGGTAATGTATATGAATATACAGCCAATGACGCTTCCATTGCTGATTTGGACGGAGATGGTGAGTATGAAATTGTATTAAAATGGGATTGTAATGGTAAGGATAATGCTCATAAAGGCTATTCTGGAGAAGTGTATCTTGATGGTTATAAATTAGATGGAACACAGCTTTTTAGAATTTCAATGGGTAAAAATATCAGATGTGGTGCCCATTATACACAGTTTTTAGTATATGACTTTGATGGTGACGGAAAAGCAGAAATAATGGTAAAAACAGCCGATGGAACTATTGATGGCATTGGAAATGTCATTGGTGATGCGAAAGCAGATTATAGAAATTGTGATGGTTACATAATAGAAGGACCTGAATATTTGTCATTGTTCAGTGGTGAGGATGGTAAAGTTCTTGATACGGTAGAGTATGATCCAGCTAGAGGAAATGTAGCAGAGTGGGGAGATTCATGGGGAAATAGGGTTGACAGATTCTTAGCCTGTGTTGCATATCTTGATGGCATACACCCAAGTGCAGTAATGTGTCGAGGTTACTATGATCATGGAAGACCAACACATTTGGCGGCTTACAATATAAGTAAAGACAAGAAAATACAGAAATTGTGGAAATTTAAAGCGGATAGTACACAGAATGTGAATTACACTAATCAGGGCTTTCATAATCTTGCAGTGGCAGATGTGGATGGAGATGGATGTGATGAAATAGTATATGGTGCCTGTGTAATTGACCATGACGGAACAGGACTTTATAGTACTGGTTTAGGACATGGAGATGCAATGCACCTTGGAAGATTCACACCTGATTCAGAAGGATTTGATTATTTTGGAATTCATGAGGATAGTGACTGTCCTTATGGTATTGAGGCAAGATGTGCAGGAACAGGTGAAATTTTATTCGGTAAATTTACCGGAAGAGATACCACAAGAGGTATAACAGCAAAGATTGATCCTAGATATACCGGAAATCAGATGTGGGCATATGTTGATGGTTTATATAATTATGCTGATGGTCGGTTAATTACAGAAAATAAGCCTGTTTCAGCGAATTTTGCAATATGGTGGGATGGAGATTTGCTTAGAGAATTATTCGACCATGATTGGTATGGATATAGTACATGTGTTGGTATTCCTAAGATTTATAAATGGGATTATGACAATGAGCAGCTTGATATTATTTTTAGTACTGATAATGTATTGTCAAATAATGGAACTAAGGGAAATCCATGTTTGCAGGCAAGTATATTTGGTGATTGGAGAGAAGAACTGATACTTCGTGGTAAGGATAGTACTTTCCTTCGAATATACACAACGACAGATATAACTGAGCACAGATTCTACACATTTATGCATGATTATGTGTACAGACTGGGTATTGCATGGCAGAATACGGCGTATAATCAGCCACCACATACCAGTTTTTATATCGGACCGGATATGAAGAGGATTCCGATACCAAATAATTTCTATATTTAACAAAAATGTGAAAAAAGTGTAAAAGTTATAAATAAAGGTTTAATTTATAGGCATTATATGATAAAATGTAAAAGGTATGTGATGTGTGAAATTACATATCGAAATGGAGGATTATAAATGTCAGAGAACAAAGAAAAATTAGATGAATTAAACGAAGAGTTAGATATAGATAGAGAAGCTGTTGAAGATGAAGAGAAAGAGGATATCGAATTTATTGATTACGATATTGATAAGGTAAAGGTTGATAAAAGTGGAGATACATTAGATTTCGAAGAAACTAAGAAGCAGGTTGATATTAAGGAAGAGATTATTAGCTTTGTAAAGATGCTGTTAGTTGCAGTAGTTGCAGCATTTGTTATTAATTCATTTATTATTATTAATGCTACCGTTCCAACTGGTTCAATGGAGAATACAATTATGACAGAAGACAGACTTATTGGTTTTAGATTGTCATATATATTCAGTGAACCGGAGAGAGGAGATATTGTCGTATTTAAGTATCCATTAGATGAGAGTAAGAACTACATTAAGAGAGTGATTGGTTTGCCAGGCGAAACAGTTAAAATTGAGAATGCTGAGATTTACATTTATGATACAAAGACTGGTGAACTCAAGGAAGGTCCGCTTAAAGAAGATTATCTTAAAGAAGAATGGATATATCAGAATGATGGATATACATTTGAGATACCGGAAGACAGATATCTTATGATTGGTGATAATAGAAATCATTCAGCAGATTCCAGAGAGTGGCAGGGGATTGTTGCTAATAATCCTGATGTTTATGAGGATGAAGATATAATATATGTTCATAAGGACAAGATATTAGGTAAGGCCTACTTTACTTATTGGAGCAAAGGAAAGATTAGTTTTGAGTGGCTTGATTAATATCAATTTTCCAATAATCAATTTGTTGTTTAATGTTAAAACCATGGTGCGAATACATAGTGAAGGCTATTGTATTCGCACTATTTACATGTAAAAGGATATTGTTATATCCGTTTTTAGTCAAATGTTTGATGGTATGATATAATGTTTCTGTGCCATATCCTAAACCTCTGAAATTTTTATTTATTTCAACATCGTGTATGAGAGCATAATCGCCGGATATTTCTGCTTGACATGAACCAATATAATTGTCTCCACAAAATGTATTTATTGTAAGAGAATCATTTTGAGATGTTATCTCTGATTTTAAGGTACTTTGAATATTTGCCCAAATATATGATTGATTATATTGCATCAGGCATTCGCTGTGAGAGAATGTCATATAAAAACATTGTTGAAGGCTTTGGGTGAGAGAGGTCTGATCATCAAATAATATGTAGCTGTTAAAAATCTCATACTCATTAAGTATGGGTTGTAATTCACTATATATAATTTTGTATATTTGGTTTAAGGAATTGTGCATTCTGTCAGATATATGAAAATAAATTTCGCAGGATGCGGAATCAGGTATAAACACTGATAAGAAAGCGATTAATAAACCTTTGTCGTAGAGCATAAAAAAACATGGAAAATCTTCATAGTAGTTCATATCATTTTCTAAGAAAGAAATTCCATTGTTAAATTTTGTATTAATTATAAAAGCTTCAATTTCGTTTATCTGGGCTTCTGTAAGCATGCTACTTTTTATTATCTTCATAGTCGTTTCTCCTTTTTGTTTCATTATATATGGGGATGGATATAATGTCAAAAGCAAAATAATATGCTTTATTCTGCTAATAAAACAGTTGAAAAGATGGTATATTTAGTGTAGAATACAAATATCTTTAAATATGGAGGTGGAACTATGGATAAAGATTTCATTCTATGGCTTGTACTTTTTGTAATTTTTATTGTTGTAGAGATTATGACAGTTTCTTTGACAAGTATATGGTTTGCAGCAGGAGCTTTTCTGGCATTGATTACAACATTTTTTGATCTGGATTTTATGGTGCAGATAGTGTTGTTTGGTGTAGTGTCAGTGGTGTTGATGATATTTACAAAGCCGCTGTTTTCGAAACATTTTTTGAATAAGAGAGCTGTTACCAATTATGAAAGCATTATTGGCCAGCAGGCAAAGGTTACAGAGAGAATAAATAACATAGAGAATAAGGGTACTGTTATGATAAACGGACTTGAATGGACCGCAAGAACAGATGGGAACATTATAATAGAAGAGAATACCATTGTAGAAGTAGTCAGAGTTGAAGGCGTTAAAGTAATAGTTAGAAAATAAGAAAGAATAAGAGGTAAATAGTAATGGATGAAATGCAAATTTTATTGGTGGTACTTGTAGCGGTTATTGTAATAATCATAGCATCTTGTATTAAATTCGTACCACAGTCACAGGCGTATATCGTGGAAAGATTAGGCGCGTATCAGGCAACTTGGGGTGTAGGACCACATTTTAAGTTACCAATCATTGATAAGGTTGCAATTAGAGTAACATTAAAGGAACAGGTTGTTGACTTTGCTCCACAGCCGGTTATCACAAAGGATAATGTAACAATGAGAATTGACACAGTAGTGTTCTTCCAGATTACAGATCCAAGACTTTTCGCATATGGTGTTGAAAACCCAATTATGGCTATTGAAAATCTTACAGCAACAACACTTAGAAATATTATTGGTGATTTGGAACTTGATGAAACTCTTACATCAAGAGAAGTTATTAATACAAAGATGAGAGCTTCGCTTGATATTGCTACAGACCCATGGGGTATCAAGGTTAACAGAGTTGAACTTAAAAACATTATTCCTCCTGCTGCTATTCAGGATGCTATGGAGAAGCAGATGAAGGCAGAAAGAGAAAGAAGAGAAGCTATCCTTATTGCAGAAGGTGAGAAGAAATCTACAATCCTTGTTGCAGAAGGTAAGAAGGAATCAGCTATTCTTGACGCTGAAGCTGAAAAGCAGGCAGCAATCCTTAGAGCAGAAGCTAAGAGAGAAGCTATGATTAAGGAAGCAGAAGGTCAGGCTGAGGCTATTCTTGTTGTTCAGAAAGCTAATGCAGACGGTTTGAGATTTATAAAGGAAGCCGGTGCAGATGAAGCAGTTATCAAGTTGAAGAGTCTTGAAGCATTTGCTAAGGCTGCTGATGGTAAGGCTACAAAGATCATTATCCCTTCAGAAATTCAGGGAGTTGCAGGTCTTGTACAGTCAGTATCAGAAATTGCAAAGAATGATAAGGTATAAGTACACAATATTGAGTCAGATGTCATAATGACATAGATAAAAGGAGTACAGAGTTTATTAAAACTTGCTGTACTCCTTTTAAATTTTGGTTAACTGATAGTTTTTTCCATTTCGTTTAAGACTTTGCTAAGTGAATCAACAGAAGCTTTGATTGATTTATTTATATCACCGGAATTTGCTGCTAAGTCACCAACTTTTCCTGCAACAATTGCAAATCCACGACCTGCCTCTCCTGCTCTTGCTGCTTCGATAGAAGCATTAAGTGCTAATATCTTCTGATTATTTTCAATTTTATTTAAGCTTGAACATTTTTCATTGATATCATCGATACAATCAATGGCTACACCTAACTGTTTAGTGAATGAAGTAAGTGAATTCTTGTCTTTGGATTTTGCATATTCAAAATTTACAAGCATATTTACTAAATCACCTAGTAGTTTGGCAGAAGCACGAATACTTTCTTCAGATTTGATTGGAATCTTACTGAGAGCATTGATATATTCATCAGGATCTATACCAAATGTAACTGCAAGTTCTCTGAATTTATCCTCATCAGGTTCGTTTGGTAATACCTGTCCTCCTATGATTTTACCAAGATAATTGTTACCAACCATAATATCAATACTAAAGTCCATTAGACCAGCATGGCAAAAATATGTACCTGTACATTCGTTATCGCATTTAACACATCGTCTAAGACCTTCACTTGAACCACGAGTGTATTTGATACAAAAATCTGTAAAGCCAATTTCACTGGTAATGTAATTTCCTTCATTGTCAACTGCTATAGTTGCCATACCTGTAGCAAGTGACCAGTCTTTCATAATACTGTCTAGTAAATTTAGGTCAAAAAAATCTCTTAAATGCATAATTAACACCTCCACGAACATCTTTTGTAATATTATAGCACACAGAAAGATATACATAAAGTAAAACAATTTATTTATTAAAAATATTTTTTATAGAAAAATAAAAAAATCTTAAAAAAAAAGGTGAATTGAAAAAGTAAATTCCACTTTGTAAGGTTAAATTCCACTCT